>JAEUUX010000053.1 GCA_016787295.1 Chitinophagales bacterium | reverse complement strand
GAAAGGGTGATAGATTTATAGCAAAAAGACGGAGCAAAAAAAGCATAAACCCCGACGGGGTGGCATTATGCCCGCATTCCGCACCCATCTGCAAAAAAACGTGGATTTAGCTATTTGTGCATAAAAAAATGTAGAGAACGGTGGTGCAGAGGGGTATGTATCGCGAGGACATGTACGTATTTTTCGTCATAAAACCTATACAACAATTTGATAACCACATTATTAGGAGGTAATAGCAACAATGATAAAACATTCAAACAAACCCTGAAAGGGTGATAGGTTTATAGCAAAAAAACGGAGCAAAAAAAGCATAAACCCCGACGGGGTGGCATTATGCCCGCATTCCGCACCCATCTGCAAAAAAACGTGGATTTAGCTATTTGTGCATAAAAAAATGTAGAGAACGGCGGTGCAGAGGGGTATGTATCGTGGTGCAGAGGGGTGTGTATCGCGGTGCAGAGGGGTATGTATCGCGGTGCAGAGGGGTATGTATCGCGGTGCAGAGGGGTATGTATCGCGGTGCAGAGGGGTATGTATCGTGGTGCAGAGGGGTATGTATCGTGGTGCAGAGGGGTATGTATCGTGGTGCAGAGGGGTGTGTATCGTGGTGCAGAGGGGTATGTATCGCGAGGACATGTACGTATTTTTCGTCATAAAACCTATACAACAATTTGATAACCACATTATTAGGAGGTAATAGCAACAATGATAAAACATTCAACAAACCCTGAAAGGGTGATAGGTTTATAGCAAAAAAACGGAGCAAAAAAGCATAAACCCCGATGGGGTGAAATGTGTTATGTTTTGTCGAATAATTTCACCTCATTAGGCTTATTTGATGACACATTAACAATAACGCTTTTTTAATGTCGTTATCAAAATATCACAAAAAAAACCTACCTTTGCACACCATTCTCCACTATCCTAATATTTTAATACAATATGCCAACACCCGAAGTTAGTTTTGAAATAGCCGCAGAATTTGTGGCGAAGCTGTTTTTCTCCGTAGCAGCAAAAGGCATCACCTCTTTTGAGGAGTGGTACGAAGCCAATGACCCTTTTAATGCCTCAGCTACCGTCTATGGACACAAGATAGTGAATAGGTACAACTATGTGCGCGTCTTTGGTATGAACGAAGAGGTGCCTTTGTTGAGCCTATACATCAATACCAACATCTTAGAAAAGATAAGCGCAAAGGCTTGGAATACGCCCGAACAGTTGGAACAACTGCTCAACCGCGATACCAAACAATTTAGCAAAGTCCAAGAAACCATATCAGTGGTAGCAACCGTAGACCGCTTTGCAAAGTGTATGGTATTGGGCAAACCGGGGGCGGGCAAAACCACTTTGCTCAAATACATTGCATTGAGTAGTGTATTACCTCCCCATAAAAATGGCTTCGCAGAACAACGCCTGCCCATTTTTGTAACCCTAAAAAACTTTGCCGAGCAAGAGCAACAGAACCTTATTGCCTATATCGCGCAGGAATTTGATATATGTGGCGTGCCTGATGCCCCAAGTTTTATTACCCAACTATTGGAAGCAGGCAAATGCCGCGTGCTTTTTGATGGTTTAGACGAAGTGAATAACCAACATATCAACAAAGTAGTCAAAACCGTAGAAGATTTTACGGATCGATACGGCAACAACCAATACTTCATCACCTGCCGCACGGCTGCCTACAACCACCAGTTTCAGCGTTTTAAGGACGTAGAAATAGCAGATTTTAACGACAAACAGAAAAAAGCCTTTGTAGAACGTTGGTTTCACAAAGATCCTCAAACTGCGCAAAAATGTTGGGAGAAAATAAAAGCAGATAAGTCTATTATGGAACTAGCTTGTATGCCTTTGTTGCTGACCCTTTTGTGCATTAGTTTTGAGGAAAACTACGATTTCCCCCGCAACCGCGCCACCCTGTATAGCCATGCCATAGACGCACTATTGCGCAAATGGGATAGCAGCCGAAAGATAGACCGAGGCGAAATTTACAAAAACCTTACGCTACCCCTCAAAGAAGCACTATTGGCAGCATTAGCCTACCATACCTTTGTGGAAAACCAATACTTTGTAGCAGAGGAACATTTTTGTGAGTTAATTAAAAACTTCATACAGCATTTGCCCAACCAAGACGAAAGCCGTCTATATCCCGATAGCGCTATTATCTTGCGCGGCATTGATGCACAACACAGCCTGATTACCCAACGCGCCGAACAGGTTTATTCCTTTTCTCACCTCACCCTGCAAGAATACTTTACGGCAAAATACCTCTTGGACAATGATTATTGCACCAATTTGGCACAAAACTACCTATCACAAGACCGATGGCGCGAAGTGTTTTTATTGACCACCAATTTGCTGCAAAGCGCCCCACGCAAAAGCGAAGCCTTTTTTAAGGCAATGCAAACGACAATGCTGCAACAAGTGCGCGAAAGCGTTTTTTTACAAGAGTTGCTAACAGCCTGTAATGCGGCACTCTTGCTTAATGCAAATAGCCAATATCCTATTGTTGTTCGTAGAATAATGACTTTAGTTATAACCCTAACTCAAGTCCAATACCTAGCCCAAGCTCAAGGGTTAGATATATATCTACATCTTAACCACAATCGAGCTCAAGACCTAGCCGAAAAACAATCCCAAGAGCTAGCCGAAATGGTATCCCAAGAGCTAGCCGAACGCCTCTCTCCATTTCCGTCTCAAGCCCTGTCCCTAACTATAGCCGTAGCCCTATCTATAGCCCAAGCCCCATCTATAGCCCAAGCCCAAGCCCAAGCCCGATTATCAAAACTACTCAAAACCATATCTTTTAGCAAAAAAAATACAGCAACCTTAGTAAACTACTTAAAAAGTTGCCAATGTTTAGCAGATTGCCTGGGTACCGAACACTACCTTAGCAAGGAATTAAAAGCCAGCATTATAGACAGCATTTGTGCCGTTCCGCCTGCGCTTGTTGTGCAGCAGCAGGCAGCAGCGCACAAGGGTGTTCGGGTGTTTTATAGCTATGCCCAAGAAGACGAGGAGGTTTGTATGAATTTAGAAAAGTATTTAGCTCCCCTTCGCCAGAATGGTACCATTAGCACTTGGCATCATCGCATGGTTTTGCCCGGCGATGTGTGGGATGCTGTGGTGCAGCAAGAGTTGCAGACAGCCCAAGTTGTCATACTATTGATTACCGCCGATTTCTTGGCATCAGAGAAACTATGGAAAGAACAAATAAGCCCCGCCATAGATAGACACCAAAAAGGCGAGGCATTGGTTATTCCTGTGCTTGTACGTCCGTGTTTGTGGAAAGCAACTGTTTTAAAAGATTTGCAGCCTTTGCCGCGCCAAGGCGTTTTGCTCAATGCCGACAAAGACGAATCGGCTGTATATGATGAAGTAACCAAAGAAATACAGCGGGTTATTCAGCAAAAGTTTAAGGTTTAGCAGAAAAATTATGTGCGCATTCCGATGAAATGCGCGCATTCGGACGAAATACACAAACGACAATAGGTCAGATGTTCTAAAAGCATCTGACCTATTAAGCTATATTAACCTCAATACAGCAAATCACACCCTCTCACTAATAATCGTACTTATGTTAAATAGAAAGTAATAGGAACGGTTTTTTTATCGCCTTTTTTACAAAAAAAGGCGATATTTTTTTGCGCCAAAAGGAACAAAAACCAACAAAAACACCTAACTTAGCACCATATTTCCATTCCTCATAAAAAATACTTTACGTATGACACAATTCCTAAACCTCCGCAACATCTTTGTTGCCATGTTCCTTTTGTTGTCAGTGTGTCTCAACAGTAGCAGCACCATTGCTAAGACAACGACCACAACCGCCGTCGCCATCACAGCCGACACCCCCAACAACTGCACCAACTGTGCTAAACAACAGCAACCCCACAGTTTTAAACACAAAATGAAAACGAAAGTGCCTGTGCAGGTGGTTAAGTCCGAAGAAGCCTACCAAGACTTTCTAAAAAGAAAAGTTAAAAATTTGGACTTTAGTTATTATGTAGGGATTTCAAGCCCTTTCAGAAGCAGCATGGACACCAGCGGCGTGTGGGAAACATTGCCCAACGGTGACCGTGTGTGGCGAATGCAGTTGCATTCTGACAGCGATTGGGTAAAAGGCATTGGTGTGCAAACCACCGAATTAATACTGCCCGAAGGTTGCACTTTGTTTTTTTATAGCCCCGACAAGAAACAGTTAGTTGGTCCCGTATTGCCCGCCGACCCATTAGGCTCTCGCCAAAGAATGGTTAATACCATTGCAGGCAAAGACATTTGTATTGAATACTACGAACCCAAAGCACAAAAAGGAAAGGGTTTGTTTAATATAGATTATTTGCAATACCATCTCAATGATTTTCCTTATGGCACTACCCACCGCCTCAAAAAAACAGTACCTTTTGTGATGCCTTTCTCTAAAGAAAGAAATGAAAGCTTTATAAAAGACCTTATGGATGTCCCGCTAAAAAGTCTTAGTAGTGGAGAACAACCTACCAATTATACGCTCGACAATTCGGGTGTATGGGAGACTTTGCCCAATGGTGACAGGGTTTGGCGCTTAGGCATACGATGTGAATTGGGATATGCCATAAAACTAAAAACAATTATAGAAATTCCCAAAGGTGGTTACTTTGCTTATTATTCTCCCGATGGTTATTATGCCAGTTCAAGATACATAAAATGTTTGAATGATAATGATAATTCGCTACATACTAGTTATATGCCCGGAAAAGAAGTAATCGTGGAGTACTACGAACCTAAAAATGCTAAAAATAAAGGAAAAATACGTATTGCGAGAGTTGAGATAGATATTACTAAATGGCATACGTCTTCCGCCTCTCGCGAAGAGGAAGAACAAGACCCAATTGAACTTGCTTGTTCGCCCAATGTGGTTTGTGGTTGCGATCAATTTATTACAACACCTCAGTTTTGTAATAGCAGCTTAACCGATTTGCCCAATATGCTCAAACATTCAGTAGTAAGAATCCTCCCTTATCTCCTTGCACAACACCCACTTCCCCCATCCATCGCTTTTTCACAAAAAAAAAGCGATATTTTTTTGCGCCAAAAGGAACAAAAACCAACAAAAACTCCTAACTTAGCACCGATTTTCTATTTATTATAAAATACATCTACCGATGAAAGACTTTTCGCACCTCCGCAACATCTTTGTTGCCATGTTCCTTTTGTTGTCAGTGTGCCTCTACAGCAGCAGCACCATTGCTAAGACAACGACCACAACCGCCGCCGTCATCACAGCCGACACCCCCAACAACTGCACCAACTGCCCTAAAAAACAGCAACCCCACAGTTTTAAACACAAAATGAAAACGAAAGTAGTGCCTACTATGGTTGACCCGCAATATGCCTACGACAAATTTATGAAAACGAAAAACAAGTATGCAGAAGTTAGCGATTACTTAGGAAAATTTGATACCAAACATTTTTCATTGCAAAATGATGGTATTTGGGAAGAGTTGCCTAATGGTGACCGCGTGTGGCGATTGACCATTAGCAGCAAAAGTAACCTTATTACCAGTCTTGGTATTTCAACCGAAAAAATTGTTATCCCTGAAGGTGGGTATTTGTTTTTTTATAGCCAAGACAAAAAGTATGTACTGGGACCGATTACCAAACCCAATAACGAAGGCAACAAAACTTTGGTGGTCAATACCATACCCCAAAAAAACATCTGTATAGAGTATTACGAACCCAAACAACACAAAGGAAATAGTGTATTCAAGATAGAGCATATTCTCTACCGCTTTGTGGATTTTCCTTATGGCGTGACCCACAAAATGAAAGAAGATGTAGTATTTCTTAATCCGTTTAATCCTACAGAAGAAGAACGAATAATAGAAGAACAAAAAATAGTGGAGCCAAGCATCGATATCAGAGGTGGTTCAACAGGAAGAATAGACTTAGACATCTTAAGCAAAGGACAATGGACAACCTTGCGAAATGGTGACCGCATTTGTCGCATGGGTTTTGAGTCTCGCATTGCTTATAGCCTTCTTTTTTCGGTGTATGTTGAAATACCAGAAGGCGGCTATGTGGCTTTTTATTCTGCCGATGGCTTATTTACTAGTTCTCTCCACCACAATCCAAGCAACCCTACTACTAATTGGTTGGATATGTATCCCATACGAGGCAACAAAGCTATTGTGGAATACTACGAACCCAAACAACACAAAGGCAAAGGGAAGTTGAAATTAATACATCTAGATACTGATTTAACCAAACTTTATGCCCAACATGGTAGCAGAGAAGTACAACCCGATTCGCTTTTGTGTATGCCCAATACCATTTGCGGTTGCGATGATTTGAGTTACAATCCCAATACCCTCTCCGATGCTTTTTGTGGTACCGATTTGTGGAACATGGTCGATACCCTAAAGCGTTCGGTAGTCAGAATACCCCCTTATTTCCTTGCACAACACCCACTTCCCCCATCCATCGCTTTTTTACAAAAAAAGGCGATATTTTTTTGCGCCCAAAAGAACAAAAAACAACAAAAACTCCTAACTTAGCCTCGATTTTTCATTTATTATAAAATACATCTACCGATGAAAGACTTTTCGCACCTCCGCAACATCTTTGTTGCCATGACCCTCTCGTTGTCAGTGTGTCTCAACAGCAGCAGCACCATTGCTAAGACAACGACCACAACCGCCGCCGCCATCACAGCCGACACCCCCAACAACTGCACCAACTGCCCTAAAAAACAGCACCCCTACAGTTTTAAACACAAAATGAAAACGAAAGTGCCTCTAAGAGAAGTTAACTCAGAGTATGCTTACAACAAATTCTTGAAACGTAAAAACCCCTACTTAGACTTTAGTTTTTATGTGGGTATTGCATCAGAATTTAAAAGCAACATGGACACCAGCGGCGTATGGGAAACATTGCCGAATGGCGACCGTGTGTGGCGAATGCAATTGCATTCTGACAGTGATTGGCTAAAAGGCATTGGTGTGCAAACCACCGAATTAATACTGCCCGAAGGTTGCACCTTGTTTTTTTATAGCCCCGACAAGAAACAGTTAGTTGGTCCCGTATTGCCCGCCGACCCATTAGGCTCTCGCCAAAGAATGGTTAATACCATAGCTGGCAAAGACATTTGTATTGAATACTACGAACCCAAAGCACAAAAAGGAAAAGGTTTGTTTAATATAGATTTTTTATTATACCGCCTCAATGATTTTCCCTACAGTAGCACCCACCGCCTCAAAAAAACAGTGCCTATTGCAAGTCCTTATTCTAAATGGCGAAATGACATTATCATTAACGAGAATAAAGATATTCCCAAAGGACAACTAAGCAGTGCCGAGAAAGGCACCAACTACACACTTGACAATTCGGGTGTATGGGAAACCTTGCCCAATGGTGACAGAATTTGGCGCTTGGGTATACGGTCTGAATTGGGATATGGTATAAGTTTATGGACAAAAATTGTAATTCCCAAAGGTGGTTACTTTGCCTATTATTCTCCTGATGGCTATTATGTTAGTTCACTCTATACCGCACCCGGTAATAGCTATAACGATGACTTGTTTACAGGTGAGATGCCCGGAAAAGAGTTAATTGTAGAATACTACGAACCTAAAAATGCCAAAGGTAAAGGCAATATACAAGTATTAAGGGTCGAGTTAAATCTTACAAAATGGCATACTACTGCTCTGGAACGGGGCGATAGAGAAGAACAAGATTTAGGCGAACCTACCTGCTCGCCCAATGTGGTGTGTCATTGTGATGAATTTATAGACACTGTTACTACTACTCCCACTTTTTGCGGCACTTCACTACTTGACCTCCCTGAAACGCTCAAACATTCAGTAGTAAGAATACACCCTTATCTCCTTGCACAACACCCACTTCCCCCATCCATCGCTTTTTTACAAAAAAAGGCGATATTTTTTTGCGCCCAAAGGAACAAAGACCAACAAAAACACCTAACTTAGCCTCGATTTTCGATTTATTATAAAACACTTCTACCTATGAAAGACTTTTCGCACCTCCGCAACATTTTTGTTGCCATGTTCCTTTTGTTGTCAGTGTGTCTCAACAGCAGCAGCACCATTGCTAAGACAACGACCACAACCGTCACAACAACCACCAACACTCCCAACAACTGCACCAACTGTGCTAAAAAACAGCAACCCCACAGTTTTAAACACAAAATGAAAACGAAAGTAGTGCCTACTATGGTTGACCCGCAGGAAGCTTATGAGGAATTGACTCAAAAAGACATGAATAAGTACCAAGACATTAGTGACTATTTGGGAAAATATGATAATTTTGCGACAAATTTAGATGAATACGGTATTTGGGAGATAATACCTAATGGAGATAGAGTATGGCGTTTCTGTATTAGTTCACAAAACGAAATAATCACGGGCATCGGTATACATTCGTCTAAGATGTTTATACCTGAAGGGGGGGAATTATTTTTTTATAGCCCTGATAAAAAACATGTGGTAGGACCTGTCAGTCTCCCTAATCAAAAAAGTGCCAACCAATTGTTAATTAATACCATACCTGGCAACAGTATCTGTGTAGAGTATTACGAACCCAAAGCACAAAAAGGAAAAGGCATATTCGAAATAGATGCCTTATTATATCGTTTCGTAAATTTTCCATATAGTACCACACACCATATGCCAAACACAGCTATTTCATTTGTAACGCCTTTTTCTAAACAAAGAGAAGAGTCTATCATGAAAAGTAACAATTCTGTTCCCAAGGGTGTCCTTGCTGAAGTAGAACAGCCTACCAACTATACACTTAAAAATTCAGGAACGTGGAAAACATTACAAAATGGTGATAGAATTTGGCGATTAGGTATTAATGTGACTATTGGATATGCTGTAAATTTAACTACAAAAATAAACATCCCCAAGAATGGATACATCGTTTTTTATAGCGATGATGGTATGTTTGTAAGTTCTTGTTATATAAAACCTACTAATTCCTATACCAAGGAGTTTTTTCCGAGTAATCTTTTAGGTAAAAAAATTATAGTCGAATACTATGAACCAAGTAGCGAAAAAGACAAAGGAACAGTAGAAATTTTGAGAGTTGGAGTAGATCTTACTAAATGGACTACCTCGCATTTTTGGCGTTCTGATGAAGCACAAGATACTCTAATTACCCATGAATGTATTCCTAGCGTAGCTTGTGATTGCGATGAAGTCTCACCAACTTCACTGTCTCCTAATTTTTGCGGAACATCTTTAGTTGGATTAATCGATACATTAAAAAGAGTGACAGTTAGAATTCGACTATATTACAAATGTATTGACACAACAGAAATAGCTTGTCAGCCCTTGTTTGGAGATGCAAATCCGTATGTGTATGACAATGGGATATCCCAAACTTTTTGCACAGGTACACTCTTAAATAATGTAGATTGTCAACCATACATCATATCAGCAGGGCATTGTTTAAGAAAACCAGTTAGTAATGATGTTCTATTTAATACAACTGCCGTTTCTTATAGCGATGTAGATAGTACTCTTTTCGGTCGTTTTGATTTCAATTTTGATAGCGGTATGTGTAATACACCTATTTTACCTAATGCTAATCCTACTTTTAGTATTGTATCGCCAGCTAAAATACGGTCTAGGTCTGTTATACTAGACACATTAGGAGTAACAACAAATGCTTATAGTCATTACATTGGTGACTTCGTCTTATTACAACTAGACAAAAACGTTCCGCCTGAGTTCAACGCTATATTTGCAGGCTGGAATGCTGCACAAGCTTTGCCTGATAAAGGCGTGAGTGTGAGTCATCCTATGGGTTTTGATAAACGTTTTGCTTTACAAGACGATGCCATTAGTCTTGTTACTATCGCCCCAGAAACCTATAACGGAGTGCGCCCATTCAGAAACAACAATCCCAACTATATTGCTAATATCTCAACCACAGATAGCAACAACAACAATCATGGCAGCTATTTTGGATTAACATTTGACCGTGGGTCAGTTTTGGGCGGTTCATCGGGTAGTGGCTATTTTAATCCCACAGGGCAACTCATAGGGACATTGAACGGCGGACCAAGTAAATGCGAAACAGCTTTACCCAATCCTTCCACACCTAATGGCAATAATAATATGCTATCTCACTATGGTCGTTTTTGGTACTATTATGACCACGTCCCCACCGAAGGTACAAATTGGTATACCCAAACAGCCAAACAAATAGAAGACCCCACCAGCGCAGGAGGAACAACCATCACCGACTACGAAAAAAGACATAGCCTAAAAACACATTTAGGCAGTACCACTAACAGCATGGGAGCAGTGGAAGTACAAAACTGCGAAATCTACCTAAAAGACAACCCTTGGGACAACTCCAACAACGAACCTAACCAAACTGCCCTTATTGACAACAGTTGGTACGACATTTGGGAAAGCCCCGATTTGTGGAACACTACTATCCCCACCACAACCACCCTTAGCAGCACTACCTTTCAAACACTATTGGGATACGAGAACGAAGAACCCGACTTTACTGACAGTACCAGCAACGAACTATTAGACAACTATATCCGCTACAACATCAACACCCCCTCCAGCAACGGATGCACCACACAGCCAGCCAGCCTGCACCTCTACTGGACAATTGCCAGCACAGGCGAAATGTGGCCCGACCATTGGATTAACCACTATGTAGATAACGACTGTCTCTTGGGGCAGGAAATCACTATCCACGACAACGGCGACCCATACCCCGTTGCCATCGACCCTCTGGCTGAGAACAACACTTGGGAAGGTTATGTACACTGGTCTCCACCCAACTTCACTGACCCAGCAATTCCCGGTTTCTACAGCATTGGTGAAAATGGTGATTGCCCCAGCATTAATGTAGATGCAGATAATAACTATAAAGTAGAAATCTGTCTCCTCGCTCGCTTGCAGTCCTTAGACAACCCCATCTTTGGCATAGAAACAGCAAGCACCGCCCAAAATGTCCTCAACAGCAACAACATCGTCACCCGCAACACCTTCCTTGCCGACCCCGGCATTGTGGGCATGGCACCAGACGGCGGTCCGTCGGGCAACATTATTTCGTATGGACACCCCAGCATCATCTTGATTGCCAACAACAACGATTATGTCAAAAACTTGGATATTACCTTAGACAAAATATCTGAAGGCAGCACCGAAGCCCTCGAACAATTGATGTACATAGACCTTATTCCGGGCGACGAATTGTGGCAGAAATGGGAAAGCACCGGATTCAAAGGCGAAGGCATACAAATCATTGCCGAAAAAGTGATTAGAGTGACCAATTTGGAGACCGCCAAACTATTAGATATTCCTTTTGATGCCAAAGAATTTGAACCACTAAAAATAAAAGTGACCATCATTAGCTACACA
>JAEUUX010000041.1 GCA_016787295.1 Chitinophagales bacterium | reverse complement strand
CTGCCCGAAGCAGAACGTCAAGCCTATCAGTTTTACAAACGCTTTTTGCGCGACCGTGTGAGCGAGGAGTACAACAAACAAGCAGCGATGGAAGAACGCTTGGAGCAGTTGGACGCAGTGAAGGCGATGGTGGCGAAAGGTGTAGCAAAGGGTATGGAAGAAGGCATTGCAAAAGGCATCGAAGAAGGCATAGCCAAAGGTATTGAAGAAGGTGCTGCTCAAGAACGCGCCAAAGCTGAGTCAGAAAAAGAGCAAATGATTTTGAGCATGGTGGCAGAAGGTTTTAGCGCCCAGCAAATTGCCAAAATCACTCAAAAGCCACTCGACGAAGTGCAAGCTATCTTGGCGAAAAATAAGTGATAAAGTTTTCTTACAAATTACGATATTGGTATTTGATGACATGCTGAAATGGATAGTGAAAATCATACTGTTTTATGTTTTTAGTGTTGTTTAGTTTTTTATTTTCATGTTAAAAATCGGTATTATTTTTGGTGGGCGTTCGCGCGAGCGCGAGATTTCTTTTGCGGGAGGACGCACTGTTTATGACAATTTAGACAAAACACTGTTTGAGGCTGTGCCTATTTTTGCAGATAGTTTTGGTAATTTCATTTTGTTGGATTGGCAATATCTTTATAAAGGTAGCATTCGCGACTTTTATCCCGCTGTGCAACATTTGCCATCTTCGCCACACAACTTTCAAATTTATGCCGATTCGTTGTCGCTATCTGTTGCCGAACAACACGATTTGGCACACAGTATTGGCAAGGTAATTGCGCCACAAGAATTATCTCAATACATCGATTTTGCATTTTTAACCTTGCACGGCGTTCAGGGCGAAGACGGCACTATACAAGGTTTGTTGCAGTATTGGAACATTCCCTACACAGCGTCAGGTATTTTCCCATCTGCTTTTGGTATGGACAAAGCAATGCAACGCAAATTGATGAAAGCCGCTGCCTTTCAAGTGCCTAACTTCATTTTGGTCAAAAGACAAGAGTGGCTGCAACAAAACAAGACCGAAAAAACAGCATTTTGGGCTTATTTGTGTGACTATATTGGTGTGCCAATGGTCATAAAACCAGCTAATCAAGGTTCGTCTATTGGAGCTACCATTTTGACAACAGCTACTGCCGATGCTTTTTGTCATGCCATTGACCATGCTTTTTTTATACAGCACCTCAGCGCCGAGCATTGGAACAATTTGGAGGAATCGCACCGCATACAGTTTGTGCGCGATTTGGTGGATATTCGCAGTGGTTTGGGTTTGCCAATAGAAGTGAGTGACAGCACGCACACAAGCCTCATTCATCACCCCGAAACTTTGTTGCACCATCTTAATCAGCATTTTGCCTCACACGAACCGACCACTTTGCTCTTGTCTGCTACCAACAGCGAACATGAAGTTATTGTAGAAAGTTTTTTGGAGGGCAAAGAATTTTCGTGCATTGTATTGCGCACCGAACAAGGGAAAGCAGTTGCTTTACCTCCTACCGAAATTCGTAAAGGCAAGGAATTGTTCGATTATCGTTCGAAATACTTAGCAGGTTTGTCGAGCAAAATAACCCCCATTGACCTTCCCACTGAACAAATCAACGACATTAGGCACGAGTGTGAGCGTTTGTTCAACTATTTCAGGTTCAATACTTATGCCCGTATCGATGGTTTTATTACTGAACATGGCATATTCTTGAATGACCCCAACACCACCTCTGGTATGTTGCCATCATCGTTTTTCTTTCATCAAGCCGCCGAAATTGGGTTGAATCCGTCTCAATTTTTGACCTATATCATCTGTTCGTCTCTGCAAGAACGCCAACAAAATGCCACCATAGACCGCCATATTTATACACGTATGATACAACGTTTGGAAGAACAGTTGGAGCATTCGCGCAAAAAAATGGAACAAAAAAAGCGTGTGGGCGTTATTTTGGGTGGTTATTCATCTGAACGACATATTTCGGTAGAAAGCGGGCGGAATATCTATGAAAAATTGTCTTCGTCAAACGAATATCAGCCCATACCAATTTTTTTGACTGGTAATGATGCCCATTATGACCTCTACGAAATTCCTATAAACATTTTGTTGAAAGACAATGCCGATGATATTCGGGAAAAAATAGCCCATTTTGAAGTTCACCCTGTTGTGGAGCAAATTAGGGAGGAATTGCAAGATATTATGCAAAAATATGGTAGCCGCAATATGGTTTTGGCACCACGCTTTATCCCAATTCCGCTTTTATCCCAAAAAGTTGAGGCTGTTTTTATTGCTTTGCACGGTCGTCCGGGCGAAGATGGTAGTTTGCAACGCCATTTAGACCAACAACATTTGCCTTACAACGGATCGAGCGCCGATACGTCTCACATCACGATAGACAAATATGCCACCAATCAATTGTTGAGCGAACATGGTTTGCGAACGGCGCGCCAATTTATGGTTTATAAAAAAGAATGGGAACAAAATCAGCGCGAAGTGGTGGAGCAAATCGAAAAGCGGTTTAGCTATCCTTTTATTGCCAAACCGTCCGATGATGGTTGTAGTTCGGCAGTAAAAAAAATCCACCATTGGGCAAGTTTATTGGCTTATACCAATATGGTGTTTCGCGAGGCAGATGATGATTTGTTAATTGCAGCCGTTACCCAAGAGTTGGGTTTGAAACCGAAAGAAGAGTTTCCGCAAAAAGACTATTTTCTTATTGAGGAGCTTATCGAAAAAGGTGAAGCACAACATTTCTTAGAAGTGACGGGTGGGTTGCTTACACACCGCAAGGCAGATGGCGAATTAGCGTATGAAATGTTTGAACCGTCCGAGACCTTAGCATCGGGTGAAGTGCTGTCATTGGAAGAAAAGTTTTTGGCAGGCGAAGGACAAAATATCACACCTGCCCGCTATAGCAAAGATCCTCAACGACAACACGAAATTTCCGAAAAAGTAAAACAAGAACTGCGCAAAGTAGCTGTTCTGTTGAATATAGAAGGTTATTGTCGCATCGATGCTTTTGTAAAAATTATGCCCGACGAAAGTATTCAGATCTATATCATAGAAGTCAATTCGTTACCGGGCATGACTCCCGCCACTTGCATATTCCATCAATGCTCCATTAATGGCTACACACCCTTTCAGTTTATTCATGCTATTTTACAGTATGGTATGAAACAAATGCAACCTTAATTGCTCTTGCTACAAAAATACCCGTGCATTGTTTTTGTGCGTATTAACAAACGAAAAAAAGATAATCATCGTGCTGAATGATAGCGATTTATCTCAAAATACTTGCTTGAACATAAAAGTTCACATTTTGTCACCCATCACCATTACCCTTTTCATAATGGCTATAAATAGTTTTTCACAATTCATCAGAACTCCACAATTTTGGGTTAATTTGGGCGGCATGTTGCTTGCTGCCGTTGTTTTAGTGTGGCTCACCGCTTGGACTATCAACGTCTATACGCACCATGGTGAGAGCATCACCGTGCCAGAACTGCGCGGTTTAACAATGGAAAACGCCCAAAAACTCTTGTATAGCAAAAACTTAGATTTTATTGTTGCCGATTCGAGCTTCAATAAAAATATGCTTCCTGATGCAGTCATCGAACAGTTTCCACGTCCGGGTGCCAAGGTGAAAGAAGACCGTCGCATCTATCTCACCGTCAATGCCCGAACCGCTCCAATGGTTGGCATTCCCAACATTATCTACAATTCGTTAGAAAATGCCATTATTCAGTTAGAAAGTACAGGTTTGTCTATTGGAGAAAAGCAATATGTGCCAGATGTAGCAAAAAATGCCGTTTTGGATATCAAACTGCGCGGCGTAAGCGTGGAACCCGGCACCAAAGTCCCCAAAGGTACAGCCGTAGATTTGGTATTGGGCAATGGTGTGGGCGAAACGATGGTAGATGTGCCAATGGTAGTGGGACTGACCTATAGCCAAGCTCGCATTGCTATTTTGGGCTATCAATTGAGTGTGGGTGCGATGGTCAAAGATTCGGTTATCACCAACCTGAGCAACGCCATTGTGTTTAAACAAAGCCCCGACCCTGCACAAGGACAAACGCAAATCCCTATTGGACAAGCAGTGGACATCTGGTTGCGCGAAAACCCTGCCCTCAAAACAGGCACGCCGCCACCACCGCCGCCCGTTAGCCGCGAAGACTCTACTCCCGCCGAAATCAAAAAAGCACCGGCTCCAAAAGAAGGAGATGTGACCGACTAAAAATGTCGAAAATATTTTTGTGGGCTTGCAACCTTTGGTAGGTGTTATTGCGTCTTATATCACAAACCTGAAACAAAAAAGACGCTGAATAAAAACGATGACGTGTGTGAATATCGAACATTATCTTACTGCCAATCTCCCACAACTGCTCGGCGTTTGGCAGTTGGTGTTGGATAGTTTTGAAAAATAAATTTTAAAAACAAAAAATAATCGATGAAAACACTTACCATAGAAGTGCAGGAGGAACAATATACAACTTTGCTCCAATTTTTGCAAACACTCCCCTACATTTGTATCCCTCCTACCAACCAATCTACAATAACACATACTCCTACGCTTACCGAAGAATTTGCTCCGCTTACAGGTGTTTTCGATTTTTGGATAAGTGAAGAAGAAGATATGTACCAAACCCACTTAGACCAATAGTAGCCAATGAAAACAGGAGATATTATTTTAATCCGTTTCCCTTTTACTGACCTAAGTAGCAACAAATTGCGCCCTTGCACAGTCATAACAACTACGCCTGACCATTATGGCGATATTATTGTAGCTGCTATCAGTTCACAAGTATCCCCAAATTTATCTAAGCATGAATTGTTATTGGATGCATCAAGCACTAATGGTTTGGCAGTAAGGTCAGTGCTCAAAGTAGACAAATTGTTCACTTTGCAACATAGTTTGTACTACAAAACTTTGGGGCATTTAGACCAATACGATTTGGCGCAAATGATAACAATTTTTAAGAGTTTAGTAGACTAAGTTCACACAACTGCTCGGCATTTGGCAGTTGGTGTTGGATAGTTTTAGTAATAACCCATAATCACCTACAAAAACAATGAAAAAAGCCTACTCCTATTTCAAAACATCACAAGATATCAAGGCATTAGGTATTCAAATGTTTGCTGCCAATTTGTTTGAGAACATACCGCCGGTACTGCCGACTGCTTGGTTATTAGAAACCTTGCAAATTGCACAAGGTATTCCTGCCAATTCTGAAAAAGCTAAATCGGAGCAAATTATTTCACCTATTCTTACGGATATTCGCCTACGTAATGCCGACCGTCTAACGTTTTTCTCCGGTTGGCCACTCAATGTATTGCCCGAAAAAGGTTTACGCGGTTTTTGTGATTTTATTATTTCTAAAAAACACAATGCGGTATTGTTAGAAAGTCCTTTGCTGGTGGTGGTTGAAGCCAAATTAAACCAAGATTTACCTGATGCACTACCACAATGTATTGCCGAAATGTATGCCGCCCAAATTTTTAATGAGCAAAACAACGAACCGCAACCGCAAATTTATGGTGTTGTGACAAGTGGCTATGACTGGCTGTTTGCCAAACTAATAGACCATCATGTCTATGTCGATAAATCGCGCTATTTTACCGCCAACCTCCCACAACTGCTCGGCATTTGGCAGTTGGTGTTGGATAGTTTTGAAAGGTAAGATATAGTAACCTTTATTGTTTCTATGTCACTGAATAATCCTTTAAACATCACTTCCATTTAAAAATATTACCAATCCAAAACAAAACTTTCTATTTTGCCTATCGAAACCACTACTACCTTTCCTACCAAAATCAAAAAAACAGATGCACAAATTAATTGTATTATTCTGCATATTGGCTGCCTCAACTTGGGCGAAGGCACAAGAAGCCCTCTTGCCCTTGCCAGTCAATAGTCGGCTACAAATGGCTGCTGAACGTGGTTTTCAGCAGGATTTTTCTGCGCTGTGTAGCGAACAAACCTACATCACGATTACCAACATGGTACAACCCGAATGCGGTTTATCGACCGGAAGTTTTACGGCAACGCTTGATGTCCTTACGCCTTCTGACTATAGTATTGTTATCAAATACCGCAATACGTCGGGAGTGGTGACTACTGCCGACCCAAGTTCGAGTAGTGGCAATACTTTCACCTTTAGCGACCTGCGCGCTAATGTCTATTTCCTAATAGTTACGCACAACATTAGTGGCAAAACCACCATACAAACGGTTGAGGTTCACAATATAGAAGCACCCAATATGCTGGCTTCAGACTGGGATATTTTTCCTGTCAACTGTGCGCTCAAGGGTAAGGTTATCCGTAGTTCGGTAGGGCAAATAGCTGCCAATTTGCGCCTATATAGTCTCAATCCAACTGCCGACCAAACTGCTTTTTTAGCTTCGGGCAACGATATTGGCACAAGCGATTTAGAGGCTGGTTACTATTACATTGAAGCCAAAGCGCTTAATGCTGACTGCCGCAAATATTACGCGCTTATCATCGAAGAAGAACCTACTATTTCCGTTCCGTTTGTAGAGGATTTTTCGACTTCCTTGGTGCGCCCCAACGCCAACTATTGGCAAGAAGATTTGGCATATATCAACGATGATTTTCCAACCAACTCCATTAGCCTTGGTGTGGCAACCTTAGACGGTTTTAATCAATTTGGACAACCCTACCAAGCGGTCGGTATCGGCACGGGTATCATCAATGGCGAAGCAGACGTATTGACTTCACAGCCCGTTTGCCTTATCAGTTCGGGCATTACGCCGGGCGATAAACTGTACCTTAGTTTTTTCTATGAAGCGCAAGGCTGGGGCGATTTCCCTAATCAATTTGATAGTTTAATGGTTGATTTCTTGGGCAACGATGGCGTGTGGTACAACAAATGGAAAATACCCGGTCCCAACGTAGATAACCCCAACAATACGTTCACTTTTGTTCAGTTGGAAGAAAACGATGTAAAATTTTTGTACGAAGGTTTTCAATTTCGTTTTCGTAACAAAGCTAGCATTTCGGGCTATAACGACCATTGGCACGTCGATTATGTTCGCCTAACCGATTCTCCTGCCAACGACACGCCCAAAGATGCCGCTTTTGCCACCGAACCCAAAAGTATGCTCACCCAATATACCGCCATTCCTTGGAAACATTTCAAAAACCATTATACAGAACAAATAGCTACTGCCGCCGAAATGCCTATCACCATCAACAACCTATACAACCTATCTCCGCTCAACCGAAGTTTGGAACACACCATTAGCGATGCTTGCACCAAAGAACCGATTTATTTCTATAATGCAGGTATTGCCGACGGTTTTGGCGATTTGCCACCTCAAGGCGGTTTTACTTCGAGTATTGTGTTCAAATCCGATGAAATAAAAGAAGATTTGGGCGAATATATTGCGAACATAGATCCTAATCAGGACAAAGTGGTGTTGGAAAACAAATGGGAAATTGTGATTAACGATGCGAGCGATGTAGAAACAACTTTGGACAATAATGTGGTATATCAATACCAAAAATTCTATAATACTTATGGTTATGACGACGAAACCGCCGAAAAAGCCTACGGACTCTATGGTATTGGTTCAAAATTGGCATACCGTTACGTGACCTTAGAACCCGATACTTTGCGCGCCATTCAAATCAATTTCTTGAACATGAATGCCGCCATCGAAAATCTGCCTATCCGCCTCAAAGTGTGGAAAAGAGTTAATCAAGGCACCAATAAAGATTCTTTGCTCTATAGCTCGCCTGATTTTGATACCCCTCATTTTTTGGATTACAGCAATGGTATGTGGACTTACCTCCTCACCCACCCTATTGTCGTGACCGATACCTTTTATATAGGTTTTGAACAAGCCGATGTAAACCTCATTGCCATAGGTTTTGACCGTACTAATGCCAGCTTCGGCGAAGGATTAGACTATAACGACAAAATCTACTACAATACAAGTGCTGTGTGGTATCCGTCTTTGTTTGCGGGAGCTTTGTTGATGCGTCCTGTAATGGGCAAAGCCTTAGAAGGCGACCTAAACGTAGGTGTCCAGCCGCCCCACTCACCCATGCAACCTACCGAAGTGAGCGTTTATCCCAATCCTGCTACCGACCAGTTGTATATTCGCCACACATTATTCAATCAAAACAATGCCAAAGCAATTTGTTACGATTTGTTGGGCAGAACAGTAGCATCCTATCCGCTCACGTCGCAACCTATAGACATAGCCTCATTGCCCGACGGTATCTATTTCTTGAGACTATATGATGCCAACCAACAAGCATTCGGCAGCGCCAAATTCATTAAGCAATAAAATTCCTCTGCGTGTTCCAATAGGTGTCATGCAAAGATTTATCTACAAACAAAATTTACCTTGGTCAACGAAATATTAACCAATCCACACCAGATACACGAGTTCAGCAACCTCGAATTGCTGGCGCAACAAGTCGTAGAAGGTTTTATTATTGGCTTACACAAAAGCCCTTTTCACGGTTTTTCGGTAGAATTTGCGGAGCATCGCCTCTATAATCCGGGCGACCCTATCCGAAACATCGACTGGAAAGTGTATGCTCGTACCGATAAAATGTTCGTCAAAAAATTTGAGGAAGAAACCAATTTGCGTTGTTGCATTGTCCTCGATGCGTCCACGTCGATGTATTATCCCGAAATTGTCGGACAAAATGGTACGCCTCCGCTCAACAAATTGCAGTTTTCTGTCATTTGTGGGTCTGCCATTATGAACATTCTCAAAAAACAGCGCGATGCGGTGAGTATGGCAGTTTTTTCGGACGACGTAGAGTTTCATAGTTCCGCCAAATCTACCACTGTTCACCATCATCTTTTGTTAAACAAAATGGTGGAACTGAACAATAAGCGCGACAAAGTTTTTTCACAACGCAGCAACGACCGTTTGCGAAAAGTGACTGCTGCCGCGCGCTGCCTGCACCAAATTGCCGAAAATGTGCATCGTCGTTCGTTGGTGGTGATTTTCAGCGATATGTTTGAGAATGTGCAAGAGGCTGATGAAATTTTTTCGGCACTCCAACACCTTAAATACAACAAACACGAAGTCATTCTGTTTCATGTCACCGACCAACAACACGAATTAGATTTTGAGTTCGAAAACCGTCCATATGTGTTTGTCGACCTCGAGTCGGGCGAAGAGATAAAACTACAGCCCAATCAGGTGAAAGGTTTTTACAAACAACGCATGGAGAAATTTTATGCTGACCTTAAATTGCGCTGCGGACAATATCTTATCGATTTTGTGGAGGTAGATATTCAGCATGGTTTTAGACAAGTTTTGTTGCCCTATCTGTTGAAACGCAACAAGATGAATGGATAAAATACCGCAAAAATATAGTGTTACAGACACAACAAAACCCCTTCGGAAATTTAGTTTCCGAAGGGGTTTTGCTTTGGGGATATTATGCTATTTCTCCAATTCCATGTCAATGGTACGCAATTGTAAATCCGTTTTAGTGGCTTTCACTTGCACAGTCCCGCCCAATTGATAACGTTTTCCTTTTCGGCTACCAATAATGGCATGTAAAAACGAATCATAGTCATACACATCATCAAAAAGGCTGTTAATAGACACCAAACCTTCGCATTTGTTTTCTTTGATTTCTACAAAAAAACCAAAATTTGTTACGCCCGTTATCAGCCCTTCATAGGTGATACCTATTCGTTCTGACATATATTCGACTTGTTTGTATTTGGTAGATTCGCGTTCGGCAGTCATTGCTTTGCGTTCCATCAACGAGCTGTGTTCGCATCGGCGGTCTAATTCTGCAATAGCTAAAGGGTCTATCGGCATATTGTCCAAACAATCTTGCAAAATACGGTGCAACATTACATCAGGATAACGCCTGATTGGTGAAGTGAAGTGGGCATAATTGTCAAATGCCAAACCATAGTGACCAATATCGGTGCGTGTCGAATAGGCAGCTTTTGCCATCGAGCGAATTGCCAAAGATTCTAAAATATGTTGTTCGGGTTTGCCTTTAATTTCGGTCAGTAATTTGTTCAAAGACACTGAAATTTCTTGTGGACTGTCTAATTGTAACTCATAGCCAAATGTTTGCGCCAATTTAGCAAATTCTACTAATTTTTCTATATCGGGCGAATCATGTATTCTGTTCACCGACGGCACATTGCGTTCGTTGATGAATGCAGCAACACGTTGGTTGGCTAACAACATAAAATCTTCTATCAAACGGTTAGAGTCTTGAATGACTTTGATGATAATTTCGATAGGTTTACCGTTTTCATCTAACTTAAATTTCACTTCTTCACTACCAAAATCAATAGAACCATTTTGCAAACGCTTTTGACGCAATTTACTTGCCAAATCTTGCAACACTAACATTTCTTTGGAAAAATCGCCTTTACCTGTTTCGATGATTTCTTGTGCTTCGGCATAATTAAAGCGGCGGTCAGAATAAATAACTGTTCGTCCAAACCATTCTTTAACGATTTTGGCATCGGGAGTCATTTCAAAAACTGCCGAAAAACAGTATTTCTCCTCCTTTGGTCGCAATGAACAGACAAAATTGGACAATTTTTCGGGAAACATGGGCAATACACGGTCAACCAAATAGACCGAAGTAGCGCGTTGTTGTGCCTCGATGTCCATCGGTGAATTGGGTCGAACATAATGTGTTACGTCTGCGATATGCACGCCCACTTCCCAATTGCCGTTTTCTAAGGCTTGCAACGACAGGGCATCATCAAAATCTTTGGCATCATGTGGGTCGATGGTAAAGGTGGTGATGGAGCGAAAGTCGCGCCGCCGCGCTATTTCAGCAGGATCAATCTCGGTGGGAATAGTTTCGGCTTGTGCCAATGTTGCTGCACTAAACGACAATGGGAAACCATTGTCCGACAGAATAGACAACATTTCGGCATTGTTTTCGCCCGGCATTCCCAATACGTCGATGACTTCTGCGATGGGATTTTTGCGTTTTTCATCTGCCCAACTCAGTACTTCTACCAATACTTTTTCGCCATTTTTAGCATCTTTGGTTTTGTCTAAAGGAATAAAAAAATCTGTTCCCATTTTTTTGTCAGGCACCAAAAAAGCAAAGGATTTGGAGAGCATCAGGATTCCCACAAATTTGCTTTGTCCACGCTCAACCACTTCCACTACTTCACCTTCAATGCGTTTTTCGCCTTTGCGAACTTGTAAAATTTTTACCTTTACGCGGTCGCCATCAAAGGCTTTGTTGAGATGTTTGGCAGTCACAAAAATGTCGCGCTGGCTTTGCTCCGAGATAATATAGGCCGCCCCTGAACGTGTCATGTCTACAACACCTTCTACAATTTTCCCTCCTTGTCGACTACTAGGTTTATGGGTTGTTGTTGCCAATTTGGGCAATTGTGCGGCTGCATAGCGATTGTTTTTGAGAATTACTTCTCCTTTGTTTTTCAGCCTATCAAGGCTTTCCATAATAGCCTCGATACTGTATTTGGTGGCTCCACCCAGAAGTTTAGCAATTTCTTTGAAGCTATAACTTTGCGTAGAATTGTTTTGTAGGGCAATAAGTATTTGAGTATCAATACCATTGGATTTTTTGCCTTTTCTATGATTTTTTTTCATGTATTTTGTTAATAGAATTAAGTGTGTTATACAATATTGGGCAAAGATACAGCTTTTTTAGGAAATTACAGTGTTTTTCAGGAATATTAGCATAAATAAGACGGTTTTAGCGCGCAAAAATCCCCCCTTCATACATTTTGGGTATATGAAAGGGGGAGTGACATATCATAGAGAAACAACAACAAGGGGTTTGCTCGAACCTTATCTCACAAGCGTTACATTGCCTTGGAAATGTTGTCTTTCACCATTATTGAACAAAACATCTGTAAAAAAGGCATAAACATTTAATTCGGCTTGTCTACCGCCATAAATACCGTCCCAACCTGTGGTAATATCTGTCGTTACGCCACTATCATACACCTTATTACCAAAACGGTCATACACTAATAAACGGTATTCTGCAATATTATAGCCTACTATGCGGAATATATTGTTAGGCTCGGTGTTGTTGGGTGTAAAGGCAGTTGGAATAATGACTTTGTTGGGCAGAATGACATCAACTAATAAAGTACTACTCGCTGTACAACCGTTGGCATCTGTAACCGTAACACTATAAACTGCGGGTTTGGTAATCATTTCGCTAATGCTGTTGCATGGCAACTCACACTCCATCGGTTCGTCATCACTTGCCCATGTGTAGGTCAAAGGCTCGGTCATATTGCTTACTGTGGCAGATACCGTCACCGTTTCGGCAACTATCACAGGGCTAATGGGCGAACTTTGCAGCGATATAGCCGCATCAATAGTCGCGCAATCAACGGTGACAGTCGTGGTGCAAGAGGTGCTACTGCTGGGGCTATCACACATCGCCGCATCGCCCACTGCAACCAGACTAAAGTCGTGTGCACTACCTGCCAATACACCTGTCAAGCTGTAGGACGTTTCGGTATTAGCCATGTTAATTGTTTCGCCGTTGTGGGTCAATACGTAAGCCGTTGCGCCTGCTACTGCCGTCCAACTCACTTCGAGCGAAGTATCATCAATGACCGCACAAGTCAATTCGGTAGCGGGCAAGGTAGGTAAGTTATCGACAACTATGCTTGCGCTGGCAGTACAAGTGTTACTATCCGTCACCGTAACGGTGTAGGTACTGGCGCTGTTAACGTCAATGCTGGCGGTTGTTGCGTCATTTGACCATATATAAGTGCTATTGTCGGGCGAGGCAGTTAAGGTAGTATTAACACCTTCGCAAATGGCGCTACTGCCCGAAATACTCACCACAGGAGCGGGCAGAGTGCTAACATCAATGGTTGCAACACCGCTACAGCCGTTGGTAGGCGTTACAGTAACGCTATAAACGCCCGCATCAGTGACCGTAATGGTCGGCGTAGTTTCGGTGTTTGACCATTGATATGTACCTACAAGGTCAACACTTAAAACTGTATTTTGCCCTTCGCAAAAACTATCATCACCCGAAATAGTGGGCGTACTATCAGGACTCACAATGACATTCACGCTCGCAGTTGCCGTACAACTATTGCTATCGGTCACTGTTACTGTGTAGGTATCGGCAGCAATAACGCTAATACTTGCTGTTGCTTCGGTGTTTGACCATTGATAAGCAGCGCCGTTGCTGGCAGTAAGCGTAGTGCTTTGTCCATTACAGATAGTTGTATTACCTGCAATGCTGGCAGTTGTCGCTGCAACAGTGACAGTATGGCAGATAGTATTGGAACACGTATCGCCGTCCGCCGCTGTGTTGAGGCTTGTTAAACAAACATCATAAGTACCAGCTACAGCATAGTCATGCGTGATATTATTGGTGGACAAAGAACCGTCACCATAGTCAATACTGTTCGATAATGCGCCGTTACCTATAGTTTCGATAACAATACTGACCGTTTGGCATTGAACAGTGGGCGTAAATGCGGCAGTTACGGTGCAATCTGTGCAATCAATAATTTCTAAGGTCAATACTTCAGACGTATCTGTGCAACCCCAATTATTACTAACAACCAACTGGTAATCACCCGATTCGGTGGGTATAAGACTATTACCAAAACTATAAACAACGCCATCTTTGAGCCATGTATAGGACGCAAAAGTAGCAGGAATGACAATAGGCGGATCATTTTCACAGTATTCATAGCAACCAGTCGGGATAGCAGCCATATTCATGCCGTTATTGACAGAAACAGTCGTTTGGGCAGTCGTCACACAGCCGTTGCCATCGGTCACAGATACGACATAATTGCCCGAAGCGCTGGCAGTAATGGTCGCAGTTGTGTTGCCTGTATTCCAAACAAAATCGCTAATGGTCGGGTGCGAGGCAGTGAGTTGTTGACTTTCGCCTTCGCACAACTGAACAATACCACCGGGCATAATACTTGGATTGGTGAGTGGAGCAGCTTGTATTGTCACAACGTTAGAGATGGCTGAACAACCACTATCAGAGTCCGTAACTGTTACGGTAAAGGTCGAGCCTGCGGGAGGCAGTTGGCTATGCAAAACTGTGATGGTGCTGTTATTCGTACCATTGCTCCAAGCATACACTAAGTTGTCACCTTGATTGGCAGAAAGTACAATACTGCTATTAGGACAAATTTGGTTGATACCATCAGGCGTAATGCTGGCAGCAGGCGCAGGAGAGAAATTAACCGCTACTTCAGGCGTTTTGTAAGTACAACCATTGCTTTGCGTAACGGTCACGGCATAACCACCACTGATATCGACCACCAAAGTAGCGGTATTGCTGCCATTGGTATCAGACCAAGTGTAGGCGGTACCTTGCGGAGCGGTGAGCGTTATGGTTTCTCCTACACACGCATTAAGGTCGTTGGCGGTAATATTTTCTATAGTAACAGGCAAAACTTCTATACTTTGGACGGCACTATTGCTACAGCCATAACTATCGGTCACCACCACCGTCACATTATATATACCGTCTTGTAAATAAGTATGATTGCCTTGTTCGGCGGTGACATTGCTATCATCTCCAAAATCCCATTCCCAATTAATGTGCGTGGGTGAGGGATTATTGAGGGAAAGTGTAGCGGGTGTATTTTCACAAATAATACCTACTGTACTAAAGGCTGCATTAGGCAGCGCATTAACGCTAACTGTTTTGCTAATACTGTTGCTACAAACACCATCACTTACTGTTAAGTTTACAGTATAGTTACCTTCGGCGGCATAAGTGTGCGAAGGATTTTGGTCGGTGGCGGTTTGTCCATCTCCAAAGTCCCATTGCCATGATGTTATGTTGCTATTATCGGTATGTTGCGAACGGTCGGTAAATTCGGTGGGTGTATTGAGGCAAGGTTTGATATAATCAAAATCAGCAGAAAGCGGAATTTCCACCGTGCGGACGGCGGCGGCAAGACATTCGGCGGGAGGAGCATTGAGGTTGGGAAAATAACCATAGATAAATACCTGATAGAAATTAGCTTCGTCGTAGGTATGCGTCATATCGTTGGTAGTATTTGTCCAATCTAACAAACTACCATCGCCATAATCCCATTGATAACTATTAGCGCCAACACTTGTATTGTCAAATATAACAGTTTCACAATGCGGTAAAATAGGTTCAAAACCTATGTAGGAATCAGCCGCTACCACACAACCACCGCCACCATTAGGGTTAGGACAGCTACCACTACACACGCCTGAAGCACAATTAACTTGACTAATAATAACAGGCGCAGAAACATTAGTGCAATTGTTTTCGTCCGTAACCGTAACTTGGTAAGTAAATGAGGCTGCTTGTGCGTCTCCTATATGTAGATAGGTATTACTTGTTGTAGCAAGTGGCGTATTATTAACCTCCCATTCGTAACTATATCCGGGACTTTCCAAAGCGCTAACGGCTATGTTAATAGGATTTTGTATGCACATCACACCATAATCTTGCAAACCAATGGTAGCATTAGGCAAGGGATAAGCATGGAGTTGATAGGCAGTATTGGCAGTGCAGCCATTGGCATCGGTCACCGTAACGACATAACTTCCGCCTGCTGTGGCAGTAATAGTCGCAGTATTTTGTCCTCCGCCCCAAGTGTATTGGCTATAGTTGTTGGGCAAAACAGCTAAGGTCACATTACTTCCCTCGCACAAATCCATGTTTTGCGAAACCGTTGGTACAATAGCTGCATGAATAGTAATTGGCAGGGCATCAGTGGCATTACAGACCGCAACGTTGAGAACGGCATTGGGATAATCATTATACCATTGTACTTGTACCACATTGTTGCCTTGACCGCTGATAACACTACCCGCCTCGGCAGGTGTAATCGTCCAAACATAGTCAATATCGGGCAGCAAAGGGAGGGCAGTATAATCAATAATATCACCCGCACACAATTCGTCGATACCTGTAATGGAAATACTTTGCAGGGTGTTGGCAATAAACAAGGTAGAAGCGGAGGTGCAATAAGGTGCAGTATTGCTTTGAGCAGTAACGCTCAAACTGTGCGAAGCGCTATTATCCCAAATAACACTCACCGTACTACCCGAAGCACTGCTCGGCGTACCACCCACAATATCCCAATCATAACTCAAACCAGTGGCAGCCCCCACAATATTATAAGTATATACATGGTCGGGACAGATAATATTCTCGCCCGAAACTTGCGGAGCCGCAGGAGGGGCAGCTACAGTCACCGCAACACTTTGCGGAAAGTCGCAATATTGTGTCGTATTGATAGGTGTGGCAGTTACCACAAAATTACTATTGCCCGCTTGTACTGTGACACTATTGGTATTGTTAGCATTGCCCACAATAGTCGCATCGCCGCTCACCGTCCAGTTGTGCTGACCCGCGCTTGCTGTATAGGTAGCAGTAGCACCTGTGCAAAGCGTTTCGGTACCACTCACGCTATAGGTCAAATTGACTTCAACGGCTAAATCATTAAACGCACTGCAATCAACCAAATAACTGTTGGCACCCACCGCCAGCACGCCATCGGTAGTATTCCACTGCACGGCTACTTGGTTGTTGTCTTGCCAAATAATAGTGCCACTACTTGAGGGCGAAACTGCCCAATTGTAGGTCACACTCGCATACATCGGCACGCTATAGACGTGTGTGGTGTTTTGACAGACAATAGGATCGCCCTCAATCACCCAATTGTTGCTCATCAAAGGAACGCTAATGCTACCAACAGGGTTGCAAATGGTACTACCATCGCAATCGCCAACAGTCAGGTTGACCGTTCCGAGCGGCACATCGTCCCACGAGACGGTAATGGTGTTGGTGTTTTGCCCTGCTGAGATAGTTCCACCATTGACAGTCCAATTGTAGGTATCGCACACCACATCGGTCGTATAGACTTCGGAGGGTGCGCTGGGACAACTCAAAGAGGCGCACGTAATTTGGGGAGCGATGCCTTGTTCCACTTCTATCGTAATGCTATGCGTATCGCTATCTTCGCAACCGTTGGCATCGAGCGTCACCGTATAGGTTCCTACATTATTATACGTATGCGTGGGCTGTAGAAGGTCAGATGTAGTGCCATCTCCGAAGTCCCAAGCCACCGCCATATTGCTCTCGCTTGCCGTAAATTGTATACTTTGCCCCGTACAGACCTGCACGGTGGGACCGTTGCCTGCGGAAGTAGTAAAATTAGCATCGGCAGTAAAAGGAAGGTCTAAGTTTTCTATGGTGAAAGTTCCCTGAACGGGACCTCCTGTGCCAGTAGAGAAATAGCTGTAATCTCCCGGACAAAGCCCTGTGAGGGTGTTGCCCATTAGTTGCGTTGAAAAACCGTTGCTGCCTGTTACAATATAAAATGTTGTAGCGATGGAGTCTTGCGGGGCAGGGAAATTCGCCACGCCATTACAGAGGTTACAAGTAGCGGCTTGGGTAATAATAGGTTCATAACAGTCGACGTATATACTGCTCCATCCACTACAACCTACTGCATCTGATACTGTCACGGCGTATGTTTGTCCGGCACAGGCATTAGCAATAGTCATATTGGTATCTCCTGTAGTCCAAGTGTATGTATATGGAGGAGTGCCGCCGCTAACTTGTGGCACAATTACTCCACTACAGGCATTACAGCCGGGCTGTTCAGCGAGGATTAATGAGACGAATATAGGTATACTCGTATTTACAAAAAAAGAAGCGGTAGTAGTGCAGTTATTAGCATCAGTAACCGTAACTATATAGGTACCAGGGCATAAGCCATCAGCTATAGGACCGGATATCCCACTACTCCAAGAATAAAAATACGGAGGAGTACCACCTGTAACAATAACTTCTGCAATGCTCGTACAAAATGTGGTGCAACCGCCGCCATCTATAATTTGCACGGTGGCTGCTAAATTATTACAATTTTGTGCTATTACGTTCATACTAAAACAACAGCAGCATAAGAGCCAGAGGGAGTAAAGTTTTTTCATCATGGTAATAAGTGTGTTTGATTCCTTATGGTGTAATTATGTATAAGGAAGGGTTAGAGGATTATTAATTTTTGTTTGTTGTTGTATAGTTGCAATTAGAAGGGAAAAGGTTGCATGGGTGGGAAAATTTTTTTTCAAAATTGCTATTTTATTTTTGCACAAGATTAATATTGGGTTTGAAATCTTATTTTAGGGCAAGCAAAGCAAAAAAATATACCTACCTTTGCCGCAAGAAAACACGACACAATATGGATTTTCTGATAATTATTAATTTGTGTATTTGCATAGTCTATATCATCAAAGGCTTTCGGGTTAAAGATAAAACGGTATCTTTCAAACTGTTTTTGTTTTATGATTTTTTATTAGCCACTATTTTATTAGCTTTTTTGCTCAATTCGCTCAAACTGTCTTCCTCAAATTTATTGCTCAACTTTAGTTCACTCTTCTATTTTGTTGCTTGTATTGCCATGCCTCCTACGGTGTATGTTTATGTCAAAAACTTGAACTTTGGCTTTACAAATCATTCCACTCCTGTGTTATCCCTACAACATTTCATACCTGCCTTTGTACTACTTATCATCAACCTTTTTTCTTTTGCCTACTTCAACATTGCCCGCGAGACGCACATTGCATACCACTACATAGAAGAAATAATGAATTACAGCAATATCTTTGCGTTATTTTTTGTCTTTCTTATTCAGGTCATTTTTTACACTTTTCTTTCTATCAACGAATACCAAAGCTATCGCAAAAAAATTAATGATTTGTATTCTTTTGAAGAGGGCGTGGATTTGAAATGGGTGAAAATTTTTCTGGGTGGTTTTGTTATTTTTGTGGTGTCTATCTATGTTATACAAGCTATTTTAGACAACAAACTTTTTATTTTTGGGATAATAATCGCACTATACCTGCTATCTATCAACTATTCAGCCTTTAAACAAGAAATTATTTACAAAAAAACAATAGCCTACCAAAAAGTAAAAAATGCTGCAACATCCACCACTACCATAGATGTTTCGCTCCCAACCAATGATACCACAACAACCAACAAAACAATAATTTCCACACAGCAGCAAATCATTTCCGACGAACCCGATACCACAACCATAGCAGACGAAAAAAATATAACCATAGATACTGCTATTATAGTGGAGTTGTACCAAAAGATACGCGACTGTATGGAAGACGACAAACTATACATAGATCCTGAATTATCACTCGGCAATTTAGCCGATATCTTGAACACCAACACCAAATACCTTTCCTTCTGCATTAACAGTTATTTTGGTAAAAACTTTTCCAATTTTATTAATGAATATAGAGTGCAAGAGGCTATGCGATTAATAAACAGCGACCACATCAACCAATATACGTTAGAAGCAATAGCCGAATTATCAGGCTTTAAATCGCGTTCTGCTTTTATTGCTGCCTTCAAAAAAGTGACAGGGCAAACACCGTCGCATTTCAAAAAAAATACTTAAATGCTTGCTACATTGTTATTCAAGCGGTCTTTTGTTGTATGGCTTACAACGAAAGACCGTTTTTTATTGTTTTATAGGCATTTCTGTGTTCTTTTTGTTCCAATTCATAAATCACGACAAAGCATTTTTAGGCAAAATAACTGCTTAATGGTATTATAGCTACTTTTGTAGGCAAATTAATTATCAAACTATAAAATGATCAACATGGCTTTTTTAGGCAAAAAAAATCATTATCTATCTTACCTTCACTTGTTGCAAAAGGTAGCAGTGAAAAGCGGTAATAATGTCAATCAAATAAAAACAATAGTACTTTTATGGCTCTTGTTGCTTGCGACAGGTAATCTTTGGGCGCAAACAACTTATTACTGCAATCCCGCTGTTGCCTCTCCAAGTACTATAAATAGCTCTGTATGGAGTACCACGCTTGGCGGACCTTATACCTCAACAGTACCAGCGAGTCCTCCGGGAGGTGCCATCTTAGTTTTTCAAGGTGGAACTATCGCGGGAGCTACTCATGCCAATATCGTTGAAATGCGCTTTGATGCTCCAACAGCATGGACAGCAGGAGGCACTATAACCAATAGTGCCGGAACACCTAACATTAACCTGAACGTACCTACGGGCATAACCCAAACTTTTCCGCAAATATTTTCGGGCACAACAACCATCACCAAAATAGGCGGCGGTACTATTATTATGAATACCAACTCCCAAACATATACAAGCACTACTATTACACAAGGAACAATTTCTATCTCACAAAACAACGGCGTGGCGGGAACAGTTACCTTAGATGGCGGAACGCTCCAAGTGACTGCGACAATAAACCCGTTTACCCGACCTATTACTACAACTACTATTGGGGGTGTTATAGAAGTTACGGGAGCAGTTACGGTGACTGCCAGTGGTGCTTTCTCAGGAGCGAGTAATATAACCAAAACCGGTACAGGAACGCTGGTTTATAGCGGCACAAACACCCTTACGGGTGGTACCATTGTCATCAATGAAGGAACATTCAGTACTTCTACCATAACAAGTCTTGTCAATACAGCCCCCAATTGGATTATGAACGGAGGTACTTACACCTATTCAAGCGGCACGTCTGTTTCTACAACCAAGTATTTCGTTGTTCCCAACGGTACTACATCTGCCATTAATATTGCTACTGCTGCTACCAATTTAACTGTTTCGGGTGCAAGTCCTATTACCACAGGTAGTTTGAATAAAGTAGGACCAGGCACACTCACGCTCTCAGGGGCAAACGCCTATACAGGCACAACAACCATTACTGCTGGTATACTTGCATTAGGTGCAGCAGGTGTTATTGCCGATGCCTCTAACATCAATTTTAATGGTGGCACATTAAACACCGCCAATTTTTCAGAAACAGTAGGCAACCTTTCTGTGAGTGCCGCCTCTAACCTGACAATGGGTGCAAGTAACACCCTAACATTTTCGGGTGCAGGTAGCATCAACAGTACTTTAGCTATTACGGGTTATACCAATGGCAGTTCCCATATTTTCGTGGGTAACAGCAGTTTGTTATCTGTTACTGATTTAAGCAAAATAACCATTAACGGAGCTGCGACTTGCCAATTAAATACAGGAGAATTGGTGCCTGCTGCTACTATTTCCATCTCCGGTGGCGCTACTATGGTCAATTATCCCACTGTTTCTTCTGTTACTTTTACTCAAACAGGTGCAGCAGCAGGCGGCACTTGGTCGGTTAGTCCTACCACATTAGGAAGTATAGATGCAAGCACTGGTGTTTTTACAGCAATAGGATTTGGGAACGTTATCGTTGCATATACTACCGCCGATGGTTGCGCAAGTACAAAAACGTTTACTATTGGGAGTGATGCTTTTTCTACCAATGCACCGAATATTCTTTTCAACCCCCTTGATCAATGTCTGACCGGAGCAACCCGCGAATTGGCAAACTGTCAGGCAGGTACAAATCAAACCAATGCGGGGGCTGCTACTTTTACAAATAACTTTATGTTCCACTGTGCGTTCAACAATGCTGGTTGTACGGGAACAGCGTCCAACCAAGCCAACAAAACAGACTTCAACGACTTGTGGTATAAAGTAACCCTGCCTATCGGTACTACCCAGATGACTCTTAATGTAACAGGGATTTCAGGTTCTGACCACATTGCCTTTGGTTTGTATACTGCACAACCTACTACTTCCAATTCCCATAATGCAGTAACTACAGCATCAATAAGTGGTAGTACTACAACTATGGGCGGTGCTTTTTTCAATAGTACGCAAACCTCGCATTTGATTACCAATTTGACTGCCGGAGGCACCTATTATATTCGTGTAATGGGTGCATTTTCGAGTACAAGCACTTCTTCTGTGTGTTCATCTATTCCTCACCCTTGTTTTACGATAGAAGCACAAGCACCACAAGCCAACGATGTGTGTACTAATGCCATCAATATTACAACTAATAATGGTGGTGCAGCCGATACCAAAAATTATAGTAATGCCACCTCCGAAGCTTCTGACGAATGGAACTCTTGCCCTGTTGTCGCTGGACAAGTTACAGCAGCAAAGGATTTATGGTATCGCGTGAACTATCCTTCTACAACAGCTACTTATTTTACCGAGTTGAGTTTGACAGGAACAGCAGGACAACAAGTAAGAATAATAACATACAATGTAACTAGTGCTTGTAATGGGTCAGGCGGTATTCCTACTGCTACCGAAGTAGATAGATGTGATGTAGTTACACTTACCGGTAGCACGCAAACATTTACAATACAAAACGCATCAGGGTCAAGCAATTTAACTTCTGTACAAAACCAATCGCGCTTTATTCAAGTAATTCCCATCGGTACTGTGGGCAATGTCACTATTTCAGCAACAGTCGTGTCTGCAAATAACGATTGCTCATGGTTCGACCAACCATTTCCGGGCTTTGATATAGATGCTGGGGCTGTTTCCGCTGATTTTAACTATTCAACTCCTTCCTCCTCATACCCAACGCAAACAGGCAACGACCTTTGGTTTCAATTTGACCCTATTTCGGGCAACGATGGTTTTGGTATTGTCTATTCTACCACTGCTGACGTTACCATTACTGGTTTGACATCGGGACAAAACTTAACGGTTTATCTCTATAAAAGACATGGATCATCGGGCAATTGTGTAGATTTAGCAGGCGATTATCTAAGTACTACCAACGTTACTACTAACGGAACTTTCAAAATATTGTGTTTAGACGAACAACATGGTACTTCGGGAGTAGGCGATGGTTATCTAATTCGCGTAGTGCAAACCGCCGGAACAACCGCTACTCCTACCATTCAGGTAACGCCCGGTGCTGTTGGACCTTCCAATAACTCTTATCAAACAATTTGTAGTGGAACTGGTCCTGCCATAGGTCCCGCAGGCAACCCCAATTCTGATGCTGCCCACAACTGGAATCAATTCTGGATTAAAAATGGCGAAACCCGAAGCGGAACTTTTGTTGGTGCTAACGATTGCGGGCTTTCGGGTGTATGCAATGCTGTGAATTACGAAGCCATTCAAGAAGTAAACGACCGTGATGTTTGGTATGTGTTCCAAACGCCTGCTAATCTATGTAACACATTAGGTTTGACACAATCTACCGTAGTAGAACAAATGAACATCACCTACAACGCTGGTAGTGCTGTTAGAGATGGCGTACTATATGTTTATGATGCTTGCAACACAACAACGCCTATTGCTTGCAGCGGTTCATTGGACGGAGCAGGTACAACTTGGACTGCAACAGGTTTAGAGCAAGGTAAATACTACCTTTTGCGTGTCAAGCCTTGGGATATTTCTAGCACACCCACCGATTGGACATTCAACATAACAGTAAATAATGGTACTGCTCGCCCGTGCAACGACGACCCCGCCGATGCTGTATCATTGTCTTTGCCCAACTGCCCCACAAGTTCGTCTGTTACCAGCACTTCCTACACTGCCCTATCAACCTATTCGGCACAAGCCGCTTCACCCGAAACAGTTGGTAGCAGCGATAATACGGTTTGGTTCAAATTTACTGCTCCAAGCCCTGCCAATGGTGGCGATTACAGCGGACTGTTGGAAAGAAGTTGGGTAACTGTTTTCTTGGAAGGACAATCAAACCACCTCATAGAAATGGAACTTTACGAAGCGGGCGGTACAACCAAAGCCAACGGACAGCAAGCAACCTACTCTGTCAATGGCATTGGCGATAGAACTTGGGGCTGGTTCGGAAGTTTGGATCCGGGTGCCGAATACATGATACGTCTGAAACACAATCAACTGTCAACTATAAATGTGCAATACAAAATAGACATTTGGGCAGGTGGAATGCAAAATGGCTTTGACCCGCTATCATGTGGCAACAATAGTTCATTAGAAGGTACGGCAGCCCGATTGTGCGGCTCTTGCGGTGATATTACCTACGATAACAAACAAACAACTGCCACAGCTACACAATCGCTGTGTGAGGAATGGTATAAAATTGACTTACCTTGGGTAACAAGCGCCTCTACCAAATATTGGGTTATTGAAGTAAGAGGTTTCAAACAAATGTTAGACTTTGAATTGCGCAAACAAGTTATTACCGAAACCATTAATCCGGGCGGACAAGACTACGATCACCCTTGCTGGTCAAGAGAAATCCCAGATTCGCCGGGTGCAGCCGACGAACAAATAATGTCTAACCAGCAGAAAGGATACGATTATGATGCCAACCAAGGGCCACCTTATTTCTTGGTAGATGGTAACTATTTAGAGTCGGGCAGTTGCAACGACCTTACAGGAAACTCACCTCATAGCGGTGGTTACAGAAAAGTTTATCGCGGACTTGTTGGTGCAACAGATATTCCCTACACCAAAAACTACTACTACATTCGCGTTTTCATGAATCCCAATGATCCGCAATTTAATGATTGCGAACAAAACGGTGGCATTAATGTTTGTAAAGTTATCTTTAAAGGTCCCTATACAACGGCTGCTTTGGCACAGGCAGGTAATTCTCCTGATGGTGGAGCGTGTGGTATAATTGCCAACACTACTGATGCCGCTAACGACTTCACGCACACTTTGCTCAACACACCTGTATCGGGCAATTTAGCTTTGAATGATTATGATTTGGAAGGCAATACCCAAACCTATACTACCACACCTGTTACCAATCCTGCCAACGGAACAGTGAGCATTAGCACCAACGGCAGCTATACCTACACCCCTAACAATGGTTTTACGGGACAAGATAGTTTTGTGTACCAAGTATGCGATAACGGCACACCACAAGCCTGCGACAATGCAACCGTTTTCATAGAAGTTATACCTAATTTAACAACTGCCAACGAACCTCCTATTGCCAATCCCGATCATTATGTAACCGAAATCAATACAACGGTATCGGGTAGTATTATCAGCAACGACCATGATCCCGATAACAATACTATCAGCATCAATACTACCCCTATCACCAACCCTACCAACGGAACCGTAACTATCAACACCAACGGTACCTATACTTATACCCCTAATACGGGTTTTATAGGTACAGATAGTTTTGTGTACGAGATTTGCGACAATGGTACTCCGCCTTTATGCGACCAAACTATTGTCACCATAGACATTATACCCAATAACGACAATATCACCTTTGCGGGCGATGATTCGGGTATTGGATACATCAATACGCCTATAATAGGCAACGTATTAAGCAACGATTTTGATGCAGAAGGCAATACCATAACCCTCAATCTAACACCCATTACCAATCCCACCAACGGAACAGTAACATTAAATCCTGATGGTTCATATACCTACATACCCAACAACAATTTTGTAGGAAACGACATTTTTACCTACCAAATCTGTGACAATGGCTCACCGCAAGCCTGCGACATTGCAGCAGTGCATATAAGCATTTTATCGGCATACGCAATCGGCGGCACCCTTTTCCAAGACCCTGACGGTTTGACAGACAACAGTGTTGATGGCACGGGCTTAGGCACGGCATCTGCCACACAACTGTATGCCAATTTGGTACAAAGTGGTAGCGTTGCTCAAAGTGTTGCGCTTCCTGCCACAGGTATATATAGTTTTAGCGGATTAAGTGCTGGCAGTTATACAGTAGTGATTGCCACTTCTGCCACAGCAACAACTCCTTCGGTTCCTGCTGGCTGGGTAAATGTTGGCGAAGCCTTTGGTAGCAACAATGGTACAGGTTCGGGTAACGAAAGCGGTACACCCAACGGCAGCATTGCGGTAACGGTAGGTAGCGCAGATGTAATAGGGGTTGATTTTGGTATTGAGCAGCCACCTACTGCTGGAACAGCCACTTCTGTTACCCAAAGTAATCCGGGCGGCGCAACTAATGTACAGGTTGATAATTTACTAACGTCGGGCAATGCTCCTATTTTCAGTGCATCAGACCCCGATGGCACTATTAGCAGCATTACCATTACCACTTTCCCAACTAATGTCACGAGCATAACCATCAACGGCAGCCTCTATACGAGCGGCACCTTCCCAAGCGGTGGTGTAAGCGTACCCACCAATGGTAGTGGCGTACCTACCCAAATCATTTCTGTTGACCCTGTTGACGGGAATGTGAATGTGGGCATATCTTACACTACCACCGATGCAGCAGGAATTGTAAGCAATACGGGTACGGCAACAGTTCCGTTTGGTGTAACATACGCAATCGGCGGCACCCTTTTCCAAGACCCTGACGGTTTGACAGACAACAGTGTTGATGGCACAGGCTTAGGCACGGCATCTGCCACACAACTGTATGCCAATTTGATAAGCGGTAGTAGCGTTGCTCAAAGTGTTGCGCTTCCTGCCACAGGTATATATAGTTTTAGCGGATTAAGTGCTGGCAGTTATACGGTAGTAATTGCCACTTCTGCCACAGCAACAACTCCTTCGGTTCCTGCTGGCTGGGTAAATGTTGGCGAAGCCTTTGGCAGCAACAACGGTGCAGGTTCAGGCAACGAAAGCGGTACACCCAACGGCAGCATTGCGGTAACGGTAGGTAGCGCAGATGTAATAGGGGTTAATTTTGGTATTGAACAGCCACCTACTGCGGGTACAGCCACTTCTGTTACCCAAAGTAATCCGGGCGGCACAACTTCTGTACAAGTTGATAATTTACTAACGTCGGGCAATGCTCCTATTTTCAGTGCATCAGACCCCGATGGCACTATTAGCAGCATTACCATTACCACCTTCCCAACTAATGTCACGAGCATAACCATCAACGGCAACCTCTATACGAGCGGCACGTTCCCGGGCGGTGGTGTAAGCGTACCCACCAATGGTAGTGGCGTACCTACCCAAATCATTTCTGTTGACCCTGTTGACGGGAATGTGAATGTGGTTATTTCCTACACTACCACCGATGCAGCAGGAATTGTAAGCAATACGGGTACGGCAACAGTTCCGTTTGTTGCCAATATTAATTGTATAGCTAATCCAGGTCAATGGCTTGATTAAGGGTGGTTAAATTTTAAGTACTGACAACAATGTTTGGCGCACTAACGGAAACATTTAGAGCAATCAAATTAAATATCTCATTACAAGCCTGTCTTTTTTATTGTCTGTTATATCTTTTCGCTTATTTTGTATAGAGGCGAGAGTTTTATTTTCTGTTAAAAGCATTTTTTGTAGTATTGAGTAGAGTTGTACAAAAAACTCCCGCAAGACCACAGATAGGTCTTGCGGGAGTTTTGCGTTTATATCATATATTGACCAATAAAGTTCAGCATTGTCACTACCACTCCAATTCGCCCAAAACATTCAACAATTGTGCTGCAATATATTCCAACATTGCTGCGTCGAGTTCGGTGTGCATGGGTAGAGACAAGCTGTTTTGTGCCAGATATTCGGTATTGGGCAGCGGCATTTGTCCTTTGTACAATTGATGATAGGCTTTTTGTTGGTGAATAGGGATAGGATAATAAATCATCGTGGGAATGCCAAGCTCTGCTAATCTTTGCTTAATGTGGTTGCGGTGTTGCGGAAATAGGACGGTGTATTGATGAAAAACATGCGTTGAATAAGCCGCTCGATACGGAATAGTGATGTTTGGAACGGTGGCAAAAGCCGAATCATAGTATTGTGCAACGGCTTGGCGACGGGCATTGTAGTCGTCCAAATGCTTTAATTTGACCGATAAAATAGCTGCTTGTAGGCTATCTAAGCGCGAATTGATACCAATCATGTCGGAAGCATACTTAATCTTTTGTCCGTGATTAGCAATTTGGCGCAGTTTTGCGGCTATTACAGTATCGTTCGTAAATATAGCTCCACCATCACCATAACAACCGAGGTTCTTGGACGGATAAAAAGACGTACAACCAATATCTCCCATTGTGCCAGTCTTGGCAATGCGTCCGTCCGCGAAACGATAGTCTGCCCCAATAGCTTGAGCATTATCCTCAACGACATACAGACCATATTTTTTTGCTAATTGCAAAATTGGTTCCATATCAGCACTTTGCCCATACAAATGAACAGGAATAATTGCTTTTGTTCGGGGACTAATCGCTGCTTCGATTTGTTGCACATCGATGGTAAAGGTACGTGGGTCGTTATCTACCCACACAGGACGCAAACCCAGCAAAGCAATGACTTCAGCGGTTGCCACAAAACTATTGGATACGCTTATCACCTCGTCGCCGCGCTGTAATCCAAGCGCCATAAGAGCTATTTGCAAAGCATCGGTGCCATTGCCACAGGGAATAAGGTGTTCAACACGAAGATATTGTGCCAATTCGTCGGCAAATTGTTGTACTTGTCTGCCGCCTACAAAATGTGCTTCGGCTATCACGGTGCCAATGGCTTCGTCCATTTCGGTTTGGATAGCGCTATATTGCCTTTGTAGGTCAACCATTTGAATTTTGGGGTGAGACATTGTGGAATTTGGATTTTGGGTGTTTGAAATTTATAGAATGTTGGAAAAGTGCAAGAAAAAAAATAAACTCGGAGTTCCATCCTCCGAGTTTTGTTCCCAATCAATCTTGCTTTGTAGAAATCCTATGTGTTATGTTCTCTCGTTTTTTTGTGGGGAAAATATAAAGCCCAAACTTCCGTCGCTTGGGCTTTGTTCCCAATCAATCTTGCTTTGTAGAAATCCTATGTGTTATGTTCTCTCGTTTTTTGTGGGGAAAATATAAAGCCCAAACTTCCGTCGCTTGGGCTTTGTTCCCAATCAATCTTGCTTTGTAGAAATCCTATGTGTTATGTTCTCTTGTTTTTTTGTGGGGAAAATATAAAGCCCAAACTTC
>JAEUUX010000040.1 GCA_016787295.1 Chitinophagales bacterium | reverse complement strand
CAAAATTGGCTTTTAGTTATTGCAATAACCCTTATTTGGGGTTCATCTTATATTTTGATGAAGCGCGGCTTAGAAGTTTTTTCTCCGCCCCAAGTAGCTGCCCTTCGTCTACTGCTAACTTCCCTTTTTGTAGTACCTATTTTTTTTCGCTACCTACCCACTGTCCCACGCGCCAAGTTGCCATACATTGCCCTGATAGCTTTTGTTGGTAACGGAATGCCACCTTTTTTGTTCACCTTAGCCCAGCAACATATCCACAATTCGTCGGTAGTTGGCATTTTGAATAGTACCACGCCTTTGTTCACACTTTTGGTAGGCGTAACGGCTTTTGGCGTGCATTTCAGTTGGCGACGTTTGATGGGTATTTTAATTGGTTTGTGCGGTGCCATCTTTTTGATTTGGCAAAACAGTCATCACAGCGATGCCAACAATCAGTACGAATACGGTGTGTTGGTTATCATCGCCACGTTTTTCTATAGCATCAGCGCCAATATCGTTAAAAAACATGGACAACAGATTAACCCCATCGCCATTAATGTTACCGCTTTCAGCATTTTGGCTATTCCGGCGGCGGCGGTGCTGTTCTCTACAGATTTTCTGCTGCGCGTTCAGACTAATCCACAAAGCTGGCGGGCTTTAGGTTTTCTAATGATTTTGGCAGTGATGGGAACAGCCGTAGCCAATATGTTGTTTTATCGCCTTACGCAACGCACCGATGCTATATTTGCCAGCATTACCACCTATCTAATGCCGTTGGTGGCGCTTACTTGGGGATTTGCAGATGGCGAAAGTATCACTTGGACATATTGGTTAAGCATGGCAATTATTTTGCTCGGCGTTTATCTCACCCAAAGACAATAAATTAGTGTTCTTTTCGTTACGTATTTACTATGACTAACAAAGCCGAAAAACCCTGTAAATTGTTAAGAAATCTTGTCAGACATACAAGTTTCTAAAAAAGTCCGTAACTTTACCCTATTATTTGGGGAAAATAGCTAAAAAATATTGTAGGCTATGCAACCTTCCTCTGTTTTTTATCGTCTTTCTATAGAATAATACCCAATGTATAGGGCATATACCATTATAAACTGCTACACTTATTCCGCTAAATTTTAGATAACCACCATTTAGCAGTAAACAATGCGTATGAAACATTTTTTACCCATTATTGTAACATTATTTTGCCTATTGACTAATTCTACTAACATTTTTTCCCAAACATTAGCTGTAACTCAAGGCACCGGCGGTCTTTCTGCCACCCAATTTTTATTAGATAACTTCGTACAAGGAGGTTGTGTAAGCATCTCCAACGTTACTTACTCTGGCTCCAACCAAGCTATAGGGTATTTCACGTATGGTAGCCTTGAGGGTATTATGTTGTCATCGGGGCGGGTAACGAATGCGGTAGGCAATCCCGGAAGTTTTGCCAGCACCGACCTCAATACACCGGGCAATGCCTTGTTGAACAACATAGCAGGAGGGACTACCTACGATGCTGCTATTTTGGAGTTTGACTTTATTCCAACTGCCAACGTAGTAAGTTTTTCGTACCGTTTCGCCTCCGAAGAATACCCCGAATGGGTCAATGCTAATTTTAACGATGTATTTGCTTTTGGTATATCGGGTCCTGGTATCACGGGCATAGATAATATGGCACTTATACCCGGCACCAATACACCCGTCGGTATAGATTATGTCAATGCCAACCAAAACAGTCAGTACTACAACGCTAACCCTCCCGGTCAGGCATTTGATGCTATGACCGACCTTTTTACAGCTACACACACCGTTATCCCTTGTCAAACCTACCACCTTACACTTGCCATTTCCGACGCAGGTGATGGTATTTACGACTCTGCTGTTTTCCTCCAAGCCCAAAGTTTTAGCGCAGGCAGCGGAGCAACGGCACAAGTATTTGGCTCGGCTTTGGCGGGTAGCTCCACTACTTACGAAGACTGCACAACAGGTTACTTCTTGTTTGAGCGCGAAAACAACGACCTTTCCTCGCCTGTTAGCATCAACATAACAGTTACAGGAACAGCCACGCCCAATGTCGATTACACGCCCACAGTTCCCAGCACCGTCACTATTCCCGCAGGGCAAGCCAGCATACAAATACCTATCACAGCTTTTGCGGACGGTATATCAGAAGGTACTGAAACCATCGCCATTCAATTACCGGGCAACAGTTGTAACTGTACAGGTCCCCCACCTCCCGTTGTGATGAACATCATCGACAATCCCCCTATCAATGTGTCGGTTAACTCCCAAACCATCTGCCCTGGACAGAGCGCCTCTTTAACTGCCTCTGCCACAGGAGGTATTCCATTTCCCAACTATGGCTATACATGGTCAAACGGAACAACTAACCAATCCGTGAGTGGCTCTCCTCCTTCCACCACTAACTTTTGCGTCACCGTGACCGATATTTGCGGAAACAGCGCTTCGTCTTGCGGCACTGTCACCGTACAAAGCACTACCGTCACACCCACTATTTCGGGTCCTACTGTAGTGTGTGCCAATGGAGGTAATGTTGCTTTGAGCGCCAATGTAGGTGGCGGTTCATGGTCGGGTATTGGCGTGAATCCCGTAACGGGTCTCTTCAATCCCGTTGTGGCTTTACAAAGTGGCAGCAATCCTTTTACTATCACGTATGCCATTAACACCGCTTGTAGTAGTGGTTCCGATACGCATACCATTAATGTCGTTAACCTTGCGGCTACTGCTAATGGCACCCAACCCACTTGCGCCAACAATGGCAATAGTGGTTCGGCAAGTGTAACGCCTACAGGTGGTGCCAATTATACTTACCAATGGTCGACAGGCAGTACCAATGCCAATATCAATAATCAACCCGCTGGCACTTATTTTGTAACTGTCACCTCCGTAGGTGGTTGTACGGCAACAGCCAGTGTCTCGCTCAATGCTCCATCTACCCCTTCGGTCGGTATCAATGTAGTGGCGGCACCCGGTTGTACACCCAACGGCAACAATAATAACGGACAAATCAGCGCAAGTCCCGTTGGTGGCACACCCAGTTACACCTACCAATGGTCGGCGGGCAACGTCACCACTTCAACGGTCAGCAACGTGCCTCCCGGTACCTATACCCTCACCGTCACTGATGCCAACCAATGTACAGCTACCTCCAGCGTATCCTTGCCTGTCCCTGTTCCTCCCACAGTTACAGTCTCTGCCAACAATCCTCTCTGTGCCACAAGCGGCGGTGCCTCTGCCGTAGCAGTGCCTACAGGTGGCGTGGGACCTTTTTTGTTTTTCTGGAATACAGGTTCAGATGAGCAAACCATTACGGGCATCAATCCCGGTACCTATACCGTTACTGTATCAGGCGTTAACAATTGCCTTGCCACAGCTTCGGGAGTCATCGTTGCCCCAACACCATTCACCGTTAGCATTAGTCCTCCCGCGCCTCCTGCTTGTAATGGCGGCAACAATGGTAGCGCCACCGCTACACCATCTGGCGGCACCGCTCCCTATACTTACAGTTGGAGCAACGGACAAACAACTGCCACCGCTACCAATTTAGCAGCGGGCAACTATACTGTCACAGTCACCGACGGCAGTGCAGGTAGCTGCACGGCTACTGCCACCGTCAACGTCCCACAACCCGCTACCATCAACGCTGCTGCAACAGCCACCAATGTCTCTTGCAACAATGCCAACAATGGTACCGCTACGGTTACAGCTTCTGGTGGTACAACACCCTATAGCTATGCGTGGAGTAGCGGCGGAAGTGGTACAACAGTTAATAATCTTGCAGCAGGTACATATACTGTTACAGTAACAGATGCCAATGGTTGCACCCGCACTGCCAACGCTACCGTCACGCAACCGCCTGCTCTCTCGGCTTCTGCCACCGCTACCAATTTGACCTGCAACAATGCCAACAACGGCACAGCGACTGCCACTGCTGGCGGTGGTACTTCGCCCTACAGCTATGCGTGGAGTAACAGCGGAAATACTGCTACCATTAACAACCTTTCGGCGGGTAGCTACACCGTTACGATTACCGATGCCAATAACTGTACACGCACTGCCAACGTCACCATTACACAACCCACACCCCTGTCTGCTTCTGCCAACGGTACACCTCCCGCTTGCGTAGGGGTCAATAACGGTTTCGTTTCGGCAACGGCTTCGGGCGGCACCACACCTTACACCTTCAGTTGGAGCAATGGTGTTTCGGGTGCTAATAATGTCAATATCGGGGCAGGTACTTACACCATTACCGTTACCGATGCCAATAACTGCACTGCTACTGCCAACGTCACCCTTACACCTCCAACACCGATGGCGGTCAGTCTAACGCCCACTAATCCACCTTGTTTCGGCGGAGCTAATGGTAGCATTAGTTCATCAGTCAATGGCGGTTCCACACCCTATACTTACCAATGGAGCAGCGGTGCTACCACTTCTTTTGCTCCCGGTTTACAAGCCGGTGGCTATGTTGTAACCGTCACGGACAATAATGGTTGTACGGCAACAGCCAATACCAACCTCACAGCTCCCCCTCAATTGTCTGTTAGCCTAAGTCCCACCAATCCTTTGTGTAATGCTGCTACCAACGGTTCAATGACAGCCAGCGCCGCAGGTGGTACACCGAGCTATACCTACGCTTGGAGCAACGGACAAAACGGTGCCACGCTCAACAACCTTGGTGCAGCTAACTATGTGGTAACGGTCAGCGATGCCAACGGTTGTACGACCACCGGCAACGCAACACTCACCCAACCGACACCTGTTAGTGGTAGCATTACACCCGATAACCCTAACTGTAGTGGAGCTACAGACGGAAGTGCTACAGTTACTGCTTCTGGTGGAACACCTACGTATACATATACATGGAGTAACGGACAAAACACTGCCACTGCCACTAACTTAGCAGCAGCTAACTATGTTGTTACGATTACTGACCAAAACGGTTGTACAGGTACTGCCTCCACCAATCTAACTCAACCTACACCTGTTACCGTTAGTACTACATCTACTAATCCTAACTGTAACAATGGTAATGATGGTTTTGCAACCGCTATTCCTTCAGGCGGCACGCCACAATATACCTTAGCATGGAGCAATGGTAACAACGGCGCAAATAATATTAACCTTAGCGCAGGCACCTATACCGTCACCGTAACAGACTCTCAAAGTTGTAGCACCACACAAAGCGTCAGCTTACAGAATCCTGCACCGATGTCCGTATCACTTACGCCCACCAACCCACCTTGCTCTGGTATTGCAAATGGTAATATTACATCAGCAGTAAGCGGTGGCACATCTCCATATACTTATCTATGGAGTAATGGTGTAACGTCTTCTTTTGCACCGGGTTTGCAGGCAGGTAATTATGCAGTAACTGTCACCGACGACAATGCTTGTACAGCCACCGCCAACGTTGCTTTAAATAGCCCCACACCCATTGCCGTCTCCATCACGCCAACTGACCCTTTGTGTAATGGCGCTGCCAATGGCAGTATGACCGCTACCGCATCGGGTGGCACACCTGCTTATAATTATACATGGAATAACGGACAAACAGGTGTGACGAACAATAACATAACCGCCGGTAATTATACAGTTACAGTGACTGATGCCAACGGCTGTATACGAACAGCTACCGCCACACTCGCTCAACCTACGCCTGTGGTGGCTAACATACAACCTACACCGATTTTGTGTAATGGTAATGCCAATGGACAAGCCGTTGCAACTGCTACAGGTGGCACGCCTACCTATACCTACGCTTGGAGTAATGGTACTAATAACAGTACCAACACTAACCTTGCCACAGGTGCATATACCGTCACCATCACCGATACTAACAATTGCACTGCCACCGCTGTAACCAACATCACACAGCCTACAGTGCTAACGGCTACAACTAACAGTGCCAATGTTAGCTGTAACGGCGGCAACGACGGAACGGCAAGCCTCCTACCCAACGGTGGCACTCCTCCATATACTGTTAGCTGGAGCAGCGGACAAGCTACTATAGCTGCCAATAACCTTAGTGCTGGCACCTACACAGCTACCTTGACCGATGCCAACAATTGCTCGACCACTGCCACTGTTAGCATCACCGAACCCACCGCTGTAACTGCCTCCGTCGTAGCGAACGATGCTAATTGTAGTGGTGCCGCCGATGGCACTATGACGGTATCCGCCGCTGGTGGAACACCCAACTACAGCTATACTTGGAACAACGGACAAACCGCAGCTACTGCCACAGCATTGTCTGCTAACAATTATACGGTTACTGTTACCGACTCGGAGGGTTGTACTGCCACCACACAAGGTACTATTGCCGAACCCACACCTTTGACGGTGAGCATATCGCCTACCAATACTATTTGCTTTGGTAGTGCTGACGGTAGCGCAACGGCAACTGCTAACGGCGGCACCACACCTTATACCTACACATGGAATAATGGTGACGGCAATGCCACTACTAACAATTTGGCAGCAGCTACTTACACCATCACTGTCACTGATGCACAAAACTGTAGTGCAACTGCCACCACCACCATCGACCAACCCGCTGCTTTGAATGTAGCTATCAATGGCATTTTGAGTTTTTGCGAAGGCAGTAACACAGATATTATTGCCGAAAGCGGTTTTGCACAATATGCTTGGTCAACAGGTAGCGGACAAGCTACGGCTACTGTCAATACGGGCGGCACTTATACCGTTACAGTTACATCTGCCGCTGGCTGTACTGCCACTAACAGCACCACCGTTACCATGAATCCCAATCCGCAACCGAATATAGCAGGTGATTTTGATTTTTGTAGCGGCGATAATACTACTATTCAAGCCGATGCTACCGCTACTTATGTTTCTTATAATTGGTCAACATCAGCAGGAACAGCTTCTATCAATGTGAATAGCGCTGGTACTTACACCGTAACTGTTACCGATGCCAACGGTTGTGTGGGTAGCGACGAACAAACAATTAGCGTATACGACAATCCAACGCCAACTATCAATGGCATTACTTCCTTCTGCGAGGGAGCTACTGAAACCTTAACTGCCGACGCTGGATATAACACATATAGCTGGTCAACAGGCGCAGCAGGACAAAGCATTAGCGTTACAGCTTCTGACATATACGAGGTGACAGTTACTGACCAAAATGGTTGTACGGGTGTGACCGATGCTAATGTTGTCGTTTTCCCACCGCCTGCTCCCACTATCAGCGGAGATGCGGATTTTTGCGTAGGACAAAATACCATTTTGGACGGAGGGTCTGGTTATGAAGCCTATAGTTGGAACACCGGCGAAGGCTCTGCTGTCGTCACCATCGACCAAAGTGGCACTTACACCGTGACTGTTACCGACTCACAAGGCTGTACGGCAAGCACAACCATAGCAGTTACTGCTTTTCCTTTGCCTACTCCCACCATCAGCGGAGACCTTGACTTTTGTGATGGACAAAGTACAACTATCAGCGTAACCACTGCCTTTGCTAATTACAATTGGTTGCCCAGCGGCAATACGCAAAGCATAGAGGTAGAAGATGCGGGTAATTACAGCGTTATTGTTACCGATAACAATGGCTGTACTGGCAGCACCGGAGTGATAGTTGACGTTTACAGCAATCCAACGCCAACCATATCAGGAGATTTGACCATCTGCCCCAACCAAAATACCACCTTAAGCGTTACACCTGCATTTGTGGGCTATACATGGAGTAACAACAGCAATAATGCTACCATAACCACCAATATACCAGACACCTACTCGGTAGAAGTTACAGACAACAATGGTTGTACGGGTAGCACCTTTGTGGTTGTTTCGCCCAACACACCACCAACACCCAATATCGACGGCAATACAACCATCTGCGCAGGAGATAATAGCACTTTTGATGCAGGAGGTGGTTATGACATGTATAATTGGAACGACGGCTCGGCAAGCCAAAGTATTAACGTGGACATTGCTGGCACATACATCGTTACTGTTACCGACTCCGAAGGTTGTACAGCAACAGACAATATTACGTTGATAGTCAATCAACCACCTGCTGTTGGTACGTTCAATGCTACTCCTGCTAACTGTGGTTTAAATGACGGTAGCTTGACCTTCACTAACCCTGCCAATGCCACTGTTACTTATTCGGTCGGTACAACTTACAATCCCGCACAAAATGCTCCAGCCGTTTCGCCTATCAATAGCTTGAGCAACGATTTCTATACCTTCCAATTTAGTTTGAATGGCTGTAACAGCTATATCACTGCCGAAGTTCCTTCTACTTCTGTAGTTCCCATTCCTGAAGTTTCGCCCGATGTAGCGATTTGTTTTACAGGCAATAATAATAATCCAACCTTAACAGCTACCAATGGTACTAACTATCAATGGTATGGTCCCAACAACGCTAATACACTCATTCCAAACGCTACAAATAGCACCTACACGCCCACAGTAACGGCGGCAGGTAGTTATATTTACTATGTATCGAATACAGTTGGCGGTTGCGAAAGTGCCAAAGTGAGTGTCACCTTAACCATTAACGCACTACCAACTCCCAATATCAGCGGCACCTTTAGTTTTTGCGAAGGCAATAGCGGTAGTTTAGACGCTGGCACAGGTTATAGCAGCTATTTGTGGAGCAATGGCGAAAACACACAAAGTATTGCACCCACAGCGAGCGGTACTTACAGCGTTACGGTAACAGATAACAACGGCTGTAGTGCCACTGATGCCCAATTAGCTACAATGAACCCCGTCCCTGACCCTGATATAACAGGACCCTTGACGTTTTGCACAGGCTTTAATACGACTTTACAAGTAGGCGGAGGAGTTTCCTACGCATGGAGCAATGGCAGCAATACAGCTACTATTGTGGTAGATGAACCTGCTATTTATGTCGTTACAGTGACCGATGCAAATGGTTGCACGGGTACAGATGGCGTTACGGTGAATGAAAATAGCAGCCTAAGCCCTGATATTGATGGTATCTTGAGCTTCTGTCAAAACAGCAATACTACTTTAGACGCAGGCGTGGGTTATAATACCTATTTGTGGAACAATGGCACCACCACCCAAACCCTTAGTGTTAGTACAGCGGGTGCTTATAGCGTTACGGTAACGGACATTAACGGTTGCAGCGGTACAGATGTAACCAACGTGAGCGTCAATCCAAATCCAGTACCGGCGCTTAACGGCTCCGATTTTTGTAATGGCAATAACACTACTTTGATTGCCGAAGCAGGTTATACAAATTACCTCTGGAATGAAGGTAGTACCACACAAAGTATTACGGTTAGCGCAGGCGGTACGTATACTTTAACGGTCACTAATTTTAATGGTTGTGTGGGTAGCAATACTATTACTGTTGCTGCTATTCCTAATCCACAACCTGTTATTGTTGGCAATTTAAGCATTTGCGAAGGTGATGATACTAACCTTTCTACTATTGCCAATTATCCGACTTACCAATGGTCGTTGGCTCCGGGTGATGGACAAAATATCTTAGTAACAAGCGGCGGTGCTTATACCGTGACGGTAACAGACTCTAACGGCTGCAACGGAACGGCAAGTGTAACGGTTGTAGAAAATCCCAATCCCACGCCAGTTATTAACGGTGCATTGAGTTTTTGTACAGGTTTCAGCACTACTTTGTCTTTGAGCGAAAGTTATAATCAATATAACTGGAGCTTAGGTAGCAATACCGCCACACAAACGGTCAACAGCACCACAGCAGTTGGCGTGACGGTGACTGATGCTAACGGCTGTGTAGGAAATACTCAAACCAATGTGACCGAAAATGCTAACTTAACGCCTACTATTGTCGGCGACTTGACCATTTGTACGGGTGAAACCACCAGTTTGAACGCAGGCAATGGTTATGCTAGTTATGTTTGGAATACGGGTGACACCACCCAAAGTATTGATGTCATAGCGGGCGGTAGTTATAGCGTCACGGTGAGCGATGCGAGCGGTTGCGAGGGTAATACGAGCGCTATTGTAGTAGAAAATGCCAATCCAACGCCTAATATTTTGGGTACATTGACCTTCTGTGAAGGTGACAATAGTACTTTAACGTTGGACAATGGCTATAGTAGTTACCAATGGAGTAATGGTACTTTTGGTGCCAATGTAACTATCGATGCCTCCGCAAATATTGACGTAACGGTGACCGATGCTAACGGTTGCGTGGGTACCGATGCTGTTGTGGTAACAGAAAATCCCAATCCAACGCCAATCATTAGCGGTGCCTTGAGTTTTTGTGTTGGTTTCACGACTACTTTGAGCGTAGACAATATGTATGTTTCCTATAGCTGGAACTTGGGTAGCAATACCAACACCCAAACGGTCACGGCGGGCGGAGATGTTAGCGTAACAGTAACAGACTCTAATGGTTGCATAGGCACGGATCAAGTGACCACCATTCAAAATACCAACCTTTCACCGATTATTGCAGGTGATATGGATATTTGCCAAAACAGCACAACTACCCTTGACGCAGGTTCGGGTTATGCTAACTATTTGTGGGATAATGGTGAAACAACACAAACCATTACTGCCAACACCACCGGAGATTATAGCGTAACGGTGAGTGATGCTAATGGCTGTAGTGGTAATGATTCAGCAAGTGTAGAAGTATATCCCAATCCAACACCTAATATTGTAGGCATTTTAACGTTCTGTGAAGGTGACAATACTACTTTGTCGTTGGACAACGCATATGATGTCTATAGCTGGAGTGATGGTAGTAGTGATGCCACTTTGTTGGTCGAGCAGTCGAGCAATATTGGCGTAACGGTGACCGATGCTAACGGTTGCGTGGGTACAGATGCGGTTGTAGTGACAGAAAATCCCAACCCAACACCCGATATTAGCGGTGCCTTGAGTTTTTGTGAAGGTTTTGATACCGATTTAAGCGTGCAAAATACATACACTACCTATAGCTGGAACTTGGGTAGCAATACCAACACCCAAACGGTCACGGCGGGCGGCGATGTTAGCGTAACGGTGAGTGATGCTAACGGTTGCACGGGTACAGATCAGGTGACAGTCATAGAAAGCAACGTATTATTCCCTACCTTGTTGGGTGACACCGATTTGTGTGCAGGTGAAAGTAGTACTTTGTCTGTCGAAGGTGCTTATGATAACTACAACTGGAGTACGGGTGTTAATACACCAACTATTGCGGTCACAACAGCAGGTATTTATACCGTGACGGTGAGCAATGCAAGCGGTTGTTCGGGAACAGCTACCATTGAGGTGGCGGTAAATGCCAATCCTGTGCCGACTATTGTGGGTAATACGGTGATTTGTACGGGTGAAAGCACCACATTGAGCGTAGACAATAGCTTTGCTACCTACGTTTGGAGTGCGGGCAGCAATACATTTGAACAAAATGTGAGTGCTGGCGGAGTTTATAGCGTGACCGTGACTGATGCTAACGGTTGCATAGGTACGGATAACCAAAGCGTGACTCAAAATGCTCCACCTATTGCGCCCATTGTAAACTGCTCTAACAGTACTTTGAATAGCGTGACTTTTAGTTGGAATGCGGTGGCGGGTGTTAGCCAATACGAGGTGTCGATAAATGGCGGTGCGCCAACTATTGTCAATACCACTACCTACACGGTCAACAACTTGCCACAAGGTACAAGTGTGACGATTAGTGTGGCATCGGTCGGGACGACAGGTTGTGGGAACAGTACTGCTGCAAGCGCCAACTGTACGACCTTGGTAGAGCCACCTTGTCCGCCTTTACCTTTGACGATTACGGGTTTAGCTGCCGATTATTGTATTACAGAAGGTTTGATTAGTTTTGCAGTACAACCGATGGGTGGTGACTTGACCATAGACGGACAGTTGAATACTGGTAGCTTCAATACCAATGCTTTGGGCGAAGGTGAACATACCATTGCTTATACTTACACCAATCCTGCTAATGAGTGTGTGTATGACACGACTTGGGTGTTCCAGATTTCTCCCATTCCTGCTGCCACTTTTGATTTTGACCCGCAAGTGTGTGTGGGTGAGGCAGTAACCTTCACCTATACAGGTACACCTATAGCAGGTGCAACTTATCAGTGGAATTTTGGTTTGCAAGGCGGACAACAAGGTATCGGACCACACAGTATTACTTGGGATACGCCCGGTGTGCAGGTGGTTTCGCTGACGGTGACAACGCCTTCGGGCTGTTCGGCAACGCAATTGAATATCCTCACGACTTCGCAACCCAATGTAGCTATTGTGGCAGATGATGATGATATTTTGTTTGGTACATCGACCGTCCTCACGGCTCAAGCTAGTGTTATTCCTCCTTCGCCTTTGACCTATGTGTGGAGTGTTTCGGCAGATAGCTGTGCTAATGCGCTTTGCACGGAGATAGCTGTAACGCCCGGTGGAACGGTAAACTATGCTGTGACGGTGACCGATGCGACAGGTTGTACGGCTACCGATGACCAAATTATTACGGTATATCGCCAAAATGCCTATATTATTCCCAATGCTTTTTCACCCAATGGAGACAATATCAATGACTATTTCCATATTACGGGTGTGAATTTGGCGGAAATTACGATAGAAATCCGCGACCGCTGGGGACAACGTGTGTGGGCAACCAGCAATCCCACCGACCTCAACGAAGCGTGGGACGGCAAGTATAAACACAACGAAATTAATGCTGAATTGGGTGTGTATGTCTATTATGCGACCATTACATTTATAGACGGCACCGAAGAACGCACCAAAGGAAATGTGACCTTAGTGAAATAAAGGGTTACAATCTGACTAAAATCCCCAAAACTGCCTTGTGGAAAAGGTGGTTTTGGGGATTTGGTTTTTGGTTTGTTGTCGGATTAAGGATAGGATAAAATTGCTTGATAAATTTGGTGTTTTGGGGATTGTTTGGTATCTTTGCAACGAAAATAGGCTAATTGTTCAGCCAATTAATTAATTTTATCGATTAATCAGTGTTTTTTTCAAATAATACATACTTTTGTTCGTTATTAATCAGAACTATTGCAGTTTGTGTTTTTTCCTTATTTTCTTTTTAACTTAAAGTATATGCGCATTTTCTTTTTTATCGTCTTGTTGTGCCATATCGAAGTGGTTTTGGCACAAAATTATTTGGTAAGCACAGGTTTTGAATCGGTGCAAGATGGTCAGGTCTGGAGTTTAGGAAATGGTAGTGCTATTGATACTACTTATCGGAGGAATGGCATGAGTGCTTTGCGGGTACAAGAGTCGGGCAGTGTGGTGTATCAGTTGCCTTTGAACAAGGTAGGGAAAATTGAATTTAGTTGGTTGGCTCGTGGTTCGGGAAGTTGGAATGTGATGGTGATGAGTACAAGTAGCACTAATTTTGACGATGAGAATGTTTGGAAACGTATTGAAAGTGTGAAAATTGATGTGGCTCAAAATATGGCAATTTTTGAAACCAAAACGGTTAGTATTCATTCGTTGGATAGGATTTTTGTGCGCCTTTTGTTTGAAAAAATAGGCGATGGGGTATTATATGTCGATGATATTAACATTACTCCTATATCTTCGGAGATGGAAGCTAAAATTAAATCGGAGTTGGCAGAAGAAAAGAACCGTATCGAGCGGGAAAAACACGTGAAAACTTTGATTGAGACGGCAAACTATGACGATGCTAAGGTGTTGATGGATAGTTATGAACGTTTGTATCAAAGCCGTATTAAGACGCTGTCGATGTTATATGATAAAACTAATATTGTGAAAGTGGTGTCGGGAACGGCTTCGGCTTTGGGTAATTTAAATCAATTGTCAAACCCTACTAAATACGAGGAATATCAAAAAATTACGCAATCGTTGTTGCCTAAGTTACAACCCATTGACACTTTGTTTTTTGGAGATCAGGTCAGGAATAAAATTGACCAGTTTTTTCAGAAAATTGAAAGTCCTTTGAACATTATTACGGGTATTGGTGACTTGGTGACGGGCGGCGGGATTAGCCGAATTGTGGATAATGTGAAAGGTTTGATTACTAAGGGTTTTAGCACAGAAAGGTTAGAGGGGCTGGGTTTTCGTAAGGAAAAATTGGCAGAAGAACAGCAACAAGGGATACGGTTGTACAATAAAGCGCGCGTGTTTTTTGATGTTATTCAGGAGCAAAACGATAAAAATATGGTGTTGAATAAGAAAATTTATGAGGTTTATGAAAATTCGAAAGCCTTGAATCACGAAATTTTGCACTTGTATATTGCTTATCTAAATTTTGCAAAAATCGCAGCAGATAAAAACTTGATTGATGATGTGACAAAAAATCAAGATTATCAGCATTTTGCGAATGATTCGAACCTGTATTTTAGTAGCATGTTAGGTACAAAAGATAAGTTTGATAAATACTATCTTACAGGGCAAATTAAGGAATTGGATGCTATGTTTCAACAGATTAATTATCGTATTGAGGATTATGACAAATTGGCGAATCAAATGAGTAGCTTTTATTCGGACTTCAGGAATACGGTAAATCAGGAATGTCCTTTTAAGAATGTTAGTAGCAAGGATAAAATGATGTGGGAAACAGAAATTAAACGGATTCAAATGATTATCGCAGAAGTGGAACAGACGTTTAATACAGCCTACACCAAAGTTGATTTTAAAGGAAAGTAGGTGTCTTGATTTTGCAAATACCGCAAAATTCTTTTAATATCGTCTTTGCAAAAATCTTTGTTTTTTCCTTTTATTTGTCCCAAACTCCGCTATAAGTGCAATTATAGCGGAATTTTTTCTATTTACTCATCCTCAATCTCCCATATAAATGTCGCAATGTTCCAAAACTTTCGAGAAAGAGGTCGTTTCTATGGAGCAGTATTTACTTTTTTGAGAAAAAATACTCAAATTTTGACAAAGAAAGGGAAAAACTGTACCTTTGCATTTGGATTGGTCTAACAAATCAAATAAAAACAAAATGGTATTGAAATAGTATTATGGCATCACTTACCAAAACATACAACAAGCAAAAACTATTAGGACAAGTGTATACGCCACATTTTGTGGTAGAAAAAATTTTGTCTGATATAGGTTTTGATAAGCCCAGCATTTTAGGCAAGACGATTGTAGACCCTTCGTGTGGTGATGGTCGTTTTTTAACGGTAATAGCCCAAAAGATTATCGCCTTGTCGCCTATAACGACACTAAAAGAGCATTTAGAAAAAATTTATGGTTGGGATATAGACACCCAAGCTGTTGCATCTTGCATTGAACATTTAAACACTCTCATAAAACATCTCGATATCCAAGTAAATTGGAATATTCAAGTGTTTAACTCACTCCAAAAAATCACCGAAATAAATGCCCCAAAGTTTGATTTTATTGTCGGTAACCCGCCATATATTCGCATACAACATTTAGAAGAAAAAGAAAGAGCATTTGTGCAAGAACATTATAGTTTTTGCAAAAGTGGCTCGACCGACACCTATATTGCGTTTTATGAATTATGCAATTTTTTGTTGAACAAAGATGGTATTTGTGCATTAATCACTCCAAACACTTTTTTTTATAGCGAAACAGCCAAATATATGCGCAATTATTTTGCAAGTAAGCAAAGTCTAATAAAAATTACCAATTATGCTGCTATTCAGTTGTTTAATAATGCCACTACCTATAGCGCCATTACTATTTTTGGCAAACAAAGCCGCGAAAATATGATTTTTGAACAAGCCCAAACCGCCACCACTTTCGAAACAAGGGTACTAAGTTTTGCAGAAATCAAAGATAAAAAGAATTGGCAACTAAGCATCGATTCTCCTGCTTCACAAAAAGGTATAAGGTTGAAAGATATTTGCAATATTCATGTTGGCATTACCACACTTTGCGACAAAGCCTACATTTTTTCGGTTCAAAATATCGACAACGAACCCGATTTTGTGTGGGCTAATACTTATTTTAATGGTCTTGTGAAGATAGAAAAAGCCATTTTGAAACCTATCATTAAAGCCTCAAAAATAAAAAATGCGCAAGAAACAATTAAGCAATTTATTTTGTTTCCTTATCAAAAAATAAATAGTAAACATAAAATTATTGCCGAAAAAGACCTAAAAAACGACTTTCCATTAGCATATAACTACTTATTAAGCATAAAAAAAGAATTAGACAAACGCGATAACGGAAAAAAAAATGCGATAGCCTGGTATGCTTTTGGCAGAAATCAAGGTTTAGATACAAGTTTTGGCAAGAAAATACTGTTTTCGCATATCAATAAAACACCTAATTTTGTTTTAATAGAAGACGAAGAGAGTACTTTTTATTCAGGTTATTGCATAAAATACCATGCAGATTATGAATACCTATTAAAACAACTAAATTCAACCCGATTAGCAAATTTTATTGCGGTTTCGAGCCGTGATTTTCGTGGAGGTTGGAAAGCCTATAACAAAAAAACGTTAGAAGATTTTACGATTTTAAACAACGACTAAATAAACAATACGCTGCAACAAAGCTATTGCACAATGCTCCACCAACCCTTGTCCTGTGTTGGCAAGTTTGCAAAGTGTTTTGAATAGTGGTTTGTGTGGGTTTGTTTAATATATGAGCAATATTTGTACTGTATTTGCTGGGAATGTATTGGAAATACAAAAAAATAACTAAAAATTTGGTGGTTTGGGAATTGGGTGCTATCTTTGTGACAAAGTAAAACTCGCTGAATAAGGCATCTTGGTCCTCAAACAACGCTATATCTTGTTATTGAACATTTATTCACACAACTTAAACAAATAAAATTATGCCATACAACAAATTTAAGATAAAAGATCTTAAAGGAAAACTAAATCTCAACATTTTGAATGCACATTGGTTGCCTACTGCTGTGGCTACTTTTCCCAAAGATAACATTTTGGAAAGCATACTTTCCGAAGCTCCTGCATCTTTTTTAGGAAGTGAAAAAGCGCGTTCTGAATTTATTGTTACACCCATTTTGCAGGCATTGAGTCGACAAAACAAGGGGCGCTTTACCATATTTTCAGGATATGAATTTAATATAGATAAATCGAAAGAACTGAACGGTTTTTGCGATTTCATTCTCTCCACACCCACCCGCAACAATTTGATGCTCGAAGCGCCTGCTTTTTTTGTGGTGGAAACAAAAAAAACAGATATAGACGATAACGCTATTGCACAGTGCGCTGCCGAACTTTATGCTGCACAAATCTATAATCAACAAAACGGAAAACCACAACAAACAGTTTATGGAGCTGTGACATCGGGTTATATCTGGACTTTTCTCAAACTCGAAGCCTTAGACCTCACCATAGACCCACATCCGCGCTACCTTTCTTTCACTGACCCTTATCCTGTGTTGGCAAGTTTGCAAAGTGTTTTGGATAGTGGTTTGTGTGGGTTTGTTTAATATATGAACGGTATTTGTACTTGCTAACAGGAAATATATTGCTGGTAAAAAAATGTATTGGAAGCGAGAGAGAAATCTTTCAAAACTTGACGAGATAAATGAAAATATGTGTATGTTTGTGCGCTTGTAAAATATTAATTTTTCAAAAAATACTTAGTTTTAAAGTAATAAAAATAATCAAAACACTATAAAATGACACAAAATCAGCATTTATTAAACTATATTCAAAGCCACAAAGTATTAATTTATTTTGATTATTCCAAAGCAGTTGATTGGGCGGTCGACTTGATATTGCAAGGAAAAGATTCGGACAATATTTTGATGCTTGCTTCGTTTTCGAAGCCTATTGATAGGGCTGAAATAGCACCATATCTAACCAATGTTCTTAACGAGCTGGAACTTGAAGAACTAAACTATGAAAGTGCTATATTGGCAATAACACATTATCATTTAGTAGAAATTATGAATGATACAGCAATTAGATACCATTTAGAAATACTATACGAATTGTATTTGGACTACGATGAACCATTATTAACAGATTTTTATTTACTTTATCTTGCATGGGACGACCTCGAAAACACAGGAATAAATTATTATTTCAGGGAAGCGGACTTGAACAATATTGAAGCAGTTGTCAAAAAAGAAGCCAAAGAATGGGTTGATAAATACATAAACATAACAGAATGAATTGAAACTACACAAAAACAATTTAACGCTCATAGACAGTAACATTATTGCATGGTACTCTGCCGAACCCACTGGCAAGTTTGCAAAGTGTTTTGGATAGTGGGTTATGTGGGTTTGATTAATATATGAGCAATATTTGTGCTGTATTTGCTGGAAATGTATTGGAAATACAAAAAAATAACTAAAAATTTTGTGGTTTGAATTTTGTGTTTTATTTTTGTGGCGGATATAGGCAAGTTGTCCGATTGAGGTTTTATTTTGGGTAGATCTTGCCTTGTTTTTCTTATTCGTGGACTTAGGTTCACCATGATATTATTATTTCACTTTCAAATTTAAAAACATGAGCAAGGCAATTGAAATACTAAGCAAATTCAAAAGAAAAGCATATTTGCCACAAATTAAAGAAAATGCAAATAATTTTTCAACATCAAGTAAAATAGGTGGGTTTCCGTATTTGAGAAACGAGAATGATTGGCCAATATGTCCAAACTGCAAAAATAATATGCAATTATTGTTACAATTAAATCTTAATGAGTTGCCCAAAAAGGAAGAAGAGGGATTAATTCAATTATTTTATTGTACAACAACCGAACCTTACTGTGAGTCTGATTTATATGCCTTTGAACCATTTTCTAAGGCAGTCAATTGTCGCAAAATAATGATAGAAGGAGAATCAAGTAAAATAGATCCCCAAATCGAGGAACTATTTAACGAAAAAATGATTATTGGATGGGAGGTTGTTGATGATTATCCTCATCCAGTGGAGTATTCCGATTTGGGAATAGATCTTTACTTAGAAGAAGATTTTGCATTAATGGATGAGATGCAAATTGGGGAAGTAATAGAACGCGATAAACTATATGGGTGGCCATATTGGGCGCAAGAGGTAGAATATCCGAATGATAGAAAAACAGGCATACAAATGGAACTATTATTCCAATTTGTATCAGACGACAATTTGCCATATATGTTTGGAGATGCTGGTATTGGGCACCTAACTCAAAGCTCTGATGATAAAAATGAATTAGCTTTTGGATGGGCTTGTGCTTAAATGAGCAGTTTAAGCCCTTTAATCTCCAGTAATTTGTAAAACAAGATAAAAATAACTCGGTAATTATCACGTTTCTAAAAAGGTGATAATTACCGAGTTCGTTTTTTGATTGGAAAAGGTGAATAACAGTAGTGTATTTCTACTTAAAAAAACTCCAAATCCCCCCAAAAACAAAAAAAAACAGACCCCAACCATTTAAGCCAGAATCTGCCCATAAAAAAACCGCCTATTTCCAGCGAAAACTCCGCACAAATTGGTCTACGTCTTGTCGCATAAAATCCAGCACGGGAGCGATGGAGTCGGCGTTAGGTTCGTTGTTGAAATAGACCGAAGCCCAAATGAAATGCTGCACACTATCGGTCAATACCAATTGTATGGGCGAGGCAGCGTTGCCCCCAACGGTATAGAAAATTCCCTCCACACCTTGCGGGTTTCGCAGCAAACTATCTTCCATATAATCGGCTTTGATGATGTGTTTGCTATTCATTTTGTGAGCATCTTCCACCAATTTTACCAACGAATTGCTGTTTTTGCCCACTTCTTTATACGACACATTGATAACCGCATTCAGCGACGGATAGAGAATGTCGAACCAGCACGGATTTTCGGTCGGCTTATCAAAAAACACCGTATCGCGCCGTATTTGTGCGTAGGTTGGATAGTCAAACGTGAAAGGACAAGGAGCATAATGGTAGGTTTGATAGCTGTGTTGTTTGGGCAAAACCACTCTCGGATACGCCCGTTGTTTGGGCGTATAGTCGGCTTCGCAAGCCATGCACAAAAACAACAAAAAACAAATGCCAACGGCACTATACCAAATTTTGGAAATCATATTTGTCAGTTTTGGACGATAAACTATAAGCAAAACGTTACAAAGTATAACTAACTTTGTAACGTTTTTTTGTTGTTAGATATTGTAGGTACAAAAGCATTATTCAACCACTATTTTCATAAGTAACTGATAATCAAGCACTTATGAAAAAGATAAAACGAAAACTATACTTATAAATCTGCTTTTGTGTAGCAAAATTTAGAACGAAAACAATACACCCAAACTCGGAATAACGGGCAATTGATTGACACGCTGATAGCGCAAACGGTCAAAATAGAAAATGTTTTGACGGTTGTATACATTGGTCACACTTGCCGTCAAATCTAAGGAAGTGTATTTTCCAAAGGTGATTTTCTTTTTAGCCGAAAAGTCTAAACGATGATAATAGGGCAAGCGTCCGCCATTGTAGTCATCGGAATAAATAACACCAATTTGTCCGTTATTGCTCAAATAATCGCTATCAACACCCGTCCCAAAGCCAATTTCTTCATAAAAACCTTGTGTTTGGGTGAAAGGAAAACCCGACCCCAAGTTCCAACGCACACTCATCTCCCAACTCATGTCTTTGCCAAAAGTGTAAGTTGTCAATAGGTTGACGTTGTGTCGGCGGTCGAAATGAGGTGGATAGGTAATCGTACCATCGTAGCGGCTATTAAACGCCAAGGAATAAGCCACCCACACGTTCCAATGTTTAGAGTCGTACTGCGTCAAGAAATCTACACCGGTCGCATTGCCTGTTTCCACAATCCAATTCGGGTCTGTGTTAAAGACTTTGGCGCGGTTAAGGTTCACCAATTGGTTGAATCGTTTGAGATAACCCTCGACGGTGAGTGTCCAGCGTTTTGCCAAATCCATCTCTATACCTCCAATGGCGTGCGTAGAAATTTGCAACGGATTTCGAATATATTCGCCGTTTGTGTTTTTGATTTGTCCTTCGGGTGACGACAAAAATCCGGTAAACAAATTCACAATATCGCGGTCTGATTTGGTACTGATGAAGTTTTGGGCATAAACACCACCCGATGCTTTGAGGCGAACTTTGGGCGTGAGGTTATACTTCAAACCCAAGCGCGGTTCCAACATAGAGGCAGGCAAAGAGGCAAAATAACTGAACCGAATGCCCGGCTCCAATACCAAGCGTTTATTGGCTAACAACACTTTGTAGCGCACAAAAGTAGCGATTTCGGTCGTATTTTGGTCTTCGTCCAACGACACACCAAAGGGCGTATAATAGCGGAATTTGGTCGAAAAACCACCCAATTCTATCCCATATTTCAAATCAGCATTGGGATAATAGTACGAAAAATTGACTCCGCCATTGAAACCACCAATAGAACTGCTACGCGGTTTGCCATCGGCTTCGGCGAGTGTTAGAGCATAATTGGAGTAGGAGAAAGCCCCGTCGATGATAAATTTCGTTTGTCCGGGAACAATCACAAACTTGCCGCCTGCTCCCCACGCCTGCCAATCAAAAGCAGACGTTTGCTGAAACAAAGCCTTATCGTTGCTGCTATATGCCGACAAGTTGAATTTGCTGCCCGTTTCGGACGTGAAATTAAGTTTGCCATATAGGTCTGTAAAAGAATAGGGCAAACCCAAAGAGTCTACATATTCATACAAAACGGGAGAAGTTTTGTCGAGATAAGAGTTTTTGGCAGTGATAATATATGAACCTGTGAAACCCTTGCTGTCATCTTTGAGTTTCGAAAGTGGTCCTTCCAAGATAAGTTTGCTCAAAAATGTATTACCACCAATTTTGCCGCTATGTCTTTTTTTGTTACCATCACGCGTCGTAATGTCTACTACTGCCGAAATGCGTCCGCCATAATCGGCAGGAAAACCGCCGGTCATCACTTCCACGTTGCGGATAACATCGGTTTCGAAAATAGAAAACAAACCGACCGAGTGAAACGGATTATAGACCGTCATGCCATCGAGCAACACTTTGGTTTGTATCAGTGACCCACCGCGTATATACAATTGTCCGCCTTGGTCACCTGTCGACACAATGCCCGGCAGGACTTGGAGGTATTGTGCAATATCAGGTTCGCCACCAATAGACGGCAGTTTGGCGATTTGTTTGGCAGTAAGCTGCACGGTAGAGGTACGCACTTCGGTTTTGGCTGCATCACGCTCGGCGCTCACTTCAACAGCTTTGAGTTCCAACGATTTTTCGCTCAAATAAATTTTTTGATTCAAAATTTCGCCTGCATTCACTTGTACCGCTACTTGCAAACTGTCATAACCCACAAAATAAGCAATTAAAGTTTGCGCGCCAACAGGCACTTTCGCCAAGGCATAAAAGCCCTCGATGTCGGTAGCCGTAGCATTTTTTGAACCTAGAATACCAACACTTGCGCCAATCAATGGCTCACCGGTGGCTTTGTCATACACAAAACCGCGAATGTCGCCTGTTTGGGCTTGCAACATTTGTGCGCCCAACAGCAGTAAAAAAAATAAGAATGGAGACAAAAAACGGGTAGTGGTTTTCATCTATACAATAGTTTTTAGGTGTACTGTTCTAATGGTTGTTTTGAAAAAAACTTGTCAGGTGCGTGTTTTATATGGAATTTATAAATAGCTCTTTTTCAATATGGCGGTGTTTATACTACTCGAAAACGACCTTTGGATTGTTAATAGACCGCTTAATTTGCAAGTAAAATCTACAAAAAAGCAGCATTATTTTTTGGGCGTTCCCTGGCGGGCGGGCTGTTACGGGCTTCGCTTTGCTTCGGTGCTGCGTTGCTCTCCGCACTGGCTAACGCCACCCTCCACATCCCTAACGCGCTTCGCCATTCGAACGATTGATAGTGCATTGAACAAAAAAAACAGTCTTCGGATTTTGAATCGTTGCCAGCATTTCAAACGCTGGCAACGATGGGTCACAAATGCTTAGACATAGGCTGTACAGAATGGAATAAAAAGTTCCCCCGACTTTCAATCAAAAAATCAAGCGACTTTTTCGCGTTTTTTGGATAGCTTTATGTCTTTTAATTTGATGGTTTCTAATGCTTTTTTCGTTTCCTCTACCGAAAAA
>JAEUUX010000027.1 GCA_016787295.1 Chitinophagales bacterium | reverse complement strand
AAGGCTTGTTCGTTGGTTGATGAAAACATAAGCTACACTATTTTTATTTTTCCGCATACCGCCGAATCTATTAAAGACAAACGATACGTAGATAATTGGGTTATCTGTAACTGACTCAAAGCAATCGCTTTATCTATCTTTTCTACCTTCGTATCCAAAAAATCAGCCATAGCTCGTTGCTCAGAGAGAGGAGGGAGTAGTACAGGAGTATTACTTATGTATTCCCTCTTGATGTTCATTCTTGTAAATCCTCTTCCTGACAAAGAAAAATAAAAGCGATAAGCTTTGCTTAATAGAAGATAATTAATAAACTCAGGAACTACAGTTACTTCGGTAATTCTAAAACCGTTACAAAATGAATTAAGATACAATTCTTCTTCATTTCCTAAGTAAATACAATTCTTTGCAATATCTTCAATTGTCTCACTACTCATTAAAAACAAAATGTCGTATTTCTTAACCTTATTTTGATTTTCGTCCTTGGAAATTTTGACATACTGACATTGACTTTCTGCAATTTTTGTATTGTTACATACATCCACAAAAGGGATAAAGCATTTCATGCTTTTTTGATACTCTTTGCTAAAATCATCGCCTTTTTTTCCATTCATTCCAGCGTAAACAATCCCCAAATACTTCAATTTTCTCACCTCCCAATGCGCAGGAATATCCCCAAGCCATTCGATACCCGAAGGGCGCAGGGCAGTGTTGGGCTTAAGTCCTTGGGTGACGACGGTTTGGATAAGACTTTGCTTGTAGGATTTGAGCAAACCTATCATTTGCTCCTGTTGGCTAATGGCATGGTCTATCTTTGCCGTTTGCTCATCTAAAAAATTCGCTATAGCTTGCTGCTCGATAAGAGGGGGGATAGGTAATAATGAATAAGATAAAGTTGTGTAATTAACATTTTTGCCGTCTCTTATGCCAACTGTATTTTTTTGAATTTCAGAAATGAACGATTGTGACTTAAAGAGAAATTTATAATACCCATCTGTTAAGAGAATTTTTTTCTTTAATACAGTATAGGCTGGGCTTATAATGCCAGTATAATAACAATACTCTATGCCACCCTCAAAAGATCTTAAACTAATAGAAAAATCTCCTTTATGGATAAGTTTAAAACTTTCTAGATTTCCAGATGGCATAACCATTCTATTTTCAACCCATGATCTAGGCACAACTCCTTGATTTTGTGTTACTGATAATAGTTCTTCGTTGGGTTTATTTTTTATTGAAATTTCTTCAAAAAGATACTTCATTCGCCTGATTTCCCAGTGTGCAGGAATATCTCCGAGCCATTCGGTATTGCTTGTTTGATAATTGTGGTATGTTTGGTGCATATTGTTTTAGATTTGGTATAGTTTAAGGATGTCGCTGATGAGTCCGTCGTTTTCTTTTTCGAGGGCTTTGATTTGGGCGGCTATGGTTGTGAGGTCGGGCAATTTTTTGTGTTGGTAGAAGTATTGGTTAAAACTAATTTCGGCGCCTATTTTTGTTTTTTCGAGGTCTATCCATGCTTCGTCGGCGTATGGTTTAACTTCTTGACAGAAATAGGCGTGAATGTTTTGGAGGAGGGGTACTTTTTCGGTATCTCGGAGGTCGCTTTGGCTTTTGTAGGTAATATATTCGTTGGTTTTATTGTTGGACGGATAGTAGCCGAAGTCGGGCAGTTGTGCTTCTGTGCAGTTGAGGTGTTGCAAGAGTTGTTGTAGTTTATCTTTGCTAAAAGTTTGTATGTTTTTGACTACCTTTTCGGCAGTTGGGTCATAGTGCGTAATGGCATTGATGATTTGGGTTTTTTCGGTATTAGACAGTTTGAGGTCTAATTGTTTGATAGTATTGTTGAGCAGGGTTTCAAAGGCGTTGAAATTGCTATGCGGGTTTGTTCCGATGGTATTTAGTAGTTGTGTTGCTTTTTGGAGGAGTGTTAGTTGATTTTCCCATGTTGTGGGATTAATCAATTGTTTTTGTTGTTTAGCGTTCAGGTCAGTACTATTTTGCTCGCACCAGTCTATGATTTCTGCGGCTATGGCGGGCAGGTTGGTATAAACTTTGTTGCCAAATGTTTCGTATGCCCATTGCATTGGATATTGGATAGATTTTTCGAATCTAAGGGAAGCAATGTTTTCGGGCGTGAACTGTGCTACTGTTCGTGCGGGTCGGTCGATGGTAACACTATAGTAAGAGAAGTCGGTGTTTAGGAACACTTTGGCGCAGATGTCGTTTGGGTTTGTTCTTTCGATGTTTTGGAATTGGTTATACGCCTTTTGTATGGTTTTGATGTGTTGTGGGCTTAGTTCGCAGTTTTTGTTACCCAAGTTTTTTCGGAGTTTAGCAAATTGTTGTGAGGCATCAATCAACAATACCTTTCCTTTTCGTTGGTGTTCTTTTTGGTTGGATAGTATCCAGACATAGGTTGTAATACCTGTGTTGTAGAATAGGTTGTTGGGCAATTGAATGATGCAGTCGAGCAGGTCGTTTTCGAGAATATATCGGCGTATATTGCTTTCGCCGCTACCTGCGTCACCTGTAAACAAACTTGAGCCATTGTGTACGGAGGCTATTCGGGAGCCAAAGGGAGAGATGTGTGTGGGTTTCATTTTGTTGATCATCTCCATCAAGAACAGCAACTGTCCGTCTGATGTTCGGGGTGTTGCGGGATTTTTTTCAGCTTGCTGCCAATAGTTGTTGAGCGTTACCTCAAATCGCGGGTCGATGATGTCTTTGCCATCTTTAACATATTTTTGTTCGTCGCCCCATGCTGTTCCGTAGGGAGGATTAGTGAACATAAAATGAAACTTTTCTCCCCTAAATTCGTCTGTGGCTATTGTGGAGCCGAGGCGAATATACATAGGGTCATTTTCTTTGATAAGCATATCGGCTTTGCAAATAGCATAAGTTTCATCGTTTCTTTCTTTTCCATATACCACAATGTCACATTTGGGGTAGTGTTCTGCAATAAGGTTTTGTGCTTCGGTGAGCATACCTCCTGTTCCGCAAGCGGGGTCATAAATAGTAATAGTTGGCGGCAATAGGTCTTTGACGGGTTCGAGGACAATGTGTGTCATTAGGTCTATGACTTCGCGCGGCGTAAAGTATTCTCCTGCTTCTTCGTTGTTTTCTTCGTTGAATTTTCTTAGCAGTTCTTCAAACACATATCCCATACCCAAATTAGACAAAGGTGGCAGCTTTTTACCTTCGGGGTCTTTTTGTTCTATGGGTGTGAGGTTGATGTTGGGCGCAGTAAACCGTTCAAGCACACCAAGCAATATATCTTTGTCTGCCATGAAATGTATTTGCGCTTTGAGTTTAAATTTATCGAGTATTTCTTTGACGTTGGGGCTAAATCCGTCAAGATATTCATCAAAATTGGCTTTGAGGATTTGGGTACTATTGGTTGCAGTATCTTTTAAGCGCTGCAAAGTCCAGTTGCTGGTATTATAGAATTGATAGCCACTGGCAAGACATAAATCGCTGTGTACGAGTTCGGTTAGTTCTAGTTCGTTTTTCTGATAGGCTAATTCTACCATAACGGCATCTTTGGTGCGTTCGAGGAGGGCATCTAATCGGCGCAGTACTACCATAGGCAGTATAACGTCTCTATACTTTCCCCTGGTGTAGGGTCCTCTAAGGCAGTTGTCGGCAATAGACCAAATAAAGGCAACTAATTTGTTGTGTACGCTTGGATTCATCTGCTTGTGTTTGGTTGATAATTTAGATGTGTCGCACGTTCTTGCGGCATGCAAAGGTACGATATTTTTTAGTAATCAAGCAAGTTTTAAAAAAAACTTCAGAATTAATTGATTTTTTACATACAACAAGGGAGTGAAATTCTGCTGCACCTTACAAAAACCTGATGTTACAACAAAAAACCCTTCGGAGGTTCAAAACCTCCGAAGGGTTACAATTTTTATTTTGCACGTCTATAGCACAATAAAACAATACTGCTGAACGTTAAACGAACAATAATCAGCCCATAAAAAAAATTTTTCACTTCATCATGCAACTTTTCACCCTATTTTGCACGTCTATAGCACAATAAAACAATACTGCTGAACGTTTCAACAACATTCCAAGCCTGTAGTGGCAATTTCGACAGGGTCTGATGAATATCCGACAAGGTCTGACGAATATCCGACAAGCTTCGTCGAATATCCGACAGGGTCTGTTGGAAATCCGACAAGGTCTGACGAATATCCAACAAGGTCTGATGAATATCCGACAGGGTCTGTTGGAAATCCGACAAGGTTTGACGAATATCCAACAAGGTCTGACGAATATCCGACAGGGTCTGACGAATATCCGACAAGGTCTGTCGGAAATCCAACAAAGTTTGTAAAATTTACCTTTTACCCCTTAAATAAGCGCAATTATATGCGAAAAGCCATTTATTATCCCACAGCGGATACCGAAATTTTAGTGTTTTATGTTTATTTGGTCAAACTAATTGCCGAATCGTTGGCAGCCAAGTATGGCACTTCTGCCGAAACTGTTGCCAAACTGCGCGACTTTGCCGAACGGATAGAGGCAAGTTTGAAACAAGCAAAGGCTGACATGGAAAAAGCGCAGAGCAGCGTCCGTGCCAAAGATGCCGTTTTTTCGGAAGCTCGCGAAGAGATGATGCGCGAACTGCAACGCATGAGCCATCTCAGTAATTTTGACGAAGCCGATGCCGAATTGATGGGCATTCGCCGCATTAAAGGGAAACAAGACCCCAATACGGCTGTTCCTGTCATTTCGAGCATTACTGTACTGCCCGACCAAATCATCTTTGATTGGGTGAAAAGCAGTTTTCAGGGTATTAGCATCGAGGGTAGCTACGACGGCATGACTTGGGTAGAAATCGGGCGCGATTTTCGTTCGCCTTACGAAGACACCCGCCGCAACCGCCAAGCAGGACAACCCGAAGCGCGTTACTACCGTTTTCGCTATCTATTGAACGACAAAGGTGTTGGTCTCTACTCTGCTGTTACCAAAGTGACTGCCGAAATTAATTAGGTTTTTTGTAAAGCTGTTATGCAAAAAATGCCGCAATAGGTTTTGTTTTACCTATTGCGGCGTTTTTTTGTTTGAAAAGTTGTCAGTGTTTGCCCGAAAATTTACCTTTTCTTTCGGAAACGAACAAAGTCTTGTACGCCCCATTCTTCCTAACTCATACTCCTCCCTACGGATAAACAAACAAGTACTATTAGCTGACAAGTTTACAAGCTCAAAATAATAATAACCCCGACGGGGTGACACGTTTATAGCCTCAAAATAATAGAATAATTAACATAAACCCCGATGGGGTGACATTATTCGACAAAACATGACATCATTTCACCCCTTCGGGCTTTATTTGTCTTAGCATTTTTACCGTTATCGTTTTTACAATACCACCTAATGTCGTTATCCAACACTGTTCTATTTTATCTATTTGTCGGAAAAAAGCTGTTTTTGCGGTAAAAGAATAACGATATTTTTGTTCGAATGGCGAAGCGCGTTAGGGATGCGGAGGGTGGCGTTAGCCAGTGCGGAGAGCAACGCAGCACCAAGCGAAGCGAAGCCCGCAGCAGCCCGACCCGCAGGGAAACGCCCAAAAAAATCAAT
>JAEUUX010000021.1 GCA_016787295.1 Chitinophagales bacterium | reverse complement strand
CGCCGTTTTCTGTTTTTTTGAGCCACAATCCATATAATGATGAATTTCATATACAAAACAATATATCTATTTGTTTTTTGCATATTGTTTTTGACAGCATGTTCTTCCGATTCGAAACAGGGCGATAAGGCTTCTTCTTTATCCAATACACAAGAAAAAGAACAAACCGAACACCAAAAAATAACCCCTGAAAACTGGCAACCCAAAGCCTCGCAAAAGGTTATCGATTCATTAAAAAAGAACATGAAACGGATACCTAATCCCAACAAAAATGCCACTGCTGCGAAAACTATTCTCAACGAAACAACTCCCGACGAGGCAATACAAAAAGCGGCTACCCAATATGGAGACGCTTATTGCAAATGCCAAAACATGGAAGTTCCCAAAGAAAGCAAAAGCGTAGAAGATGGCTTGAAAAAACAAGAAAAAGCCAAGTGCATTAGTCTTGTTAATAAAGCCGTACTAAAAGCCGCTATAGATTTGAAAAGTAAAGGTAAAGTATTTACCAATACCTACCAGTCTATCATCAAAAAATGCCAATAAAAAAAGTCTAAATAAAAATCTGTTATTTTTTTGAAATCTTATTTTAACATGAAGAAAACAGTACTGACCAATCTGTGGTTAGCAGGTGCAAAAATGTTTGCCCTGTTCTTATTGTTTGTTATAAGCATGGACGTTGTAGCACAAGCTACCTCGAACTACCTTATTTCAATCAAGGTTAGAAATCTTAGTTGGAATTACCCCGGTGCTGACCCGGCCTTAGCTCCTGAAGGAGATTTTGGGTTTGTAGTCGGTGGTCAATTTTATTCTCTACCTGAAGACTTCGGTCCAAACTCAGGTAATTATGTGGCAGACTATAACCTGGGTGTTTCGCTCAACGATATAGTTTGGACAGGTGTTGTTCCTGTGGGAGCGCGCCTTGCTGCCCCAACAGCTAATGTCATTTTCCAAGCCTACGAAAACGACTGTGGTGACTTAATGTCATTTGATACAGGCTTTTTAGATTGTGGCTTGAACGAAGATGATTCTAATGTAGATGTTATCTTGTTCATTGATTGGGCAAGCTATGTAACGCTTGATGCCGATGGACAATATGTTCCTGGTAGCTACAACATTCCTTTTGGCGAGTTAGGTCCCTACAATGGTGGTGATGGAAGTAGCTATGATGTAGCACTTCAAGTAACTGTTGTTGCAGTAGAACCTCCATTAGAAAGCTGTGACCTTGATGCATTCCCCGCTGGTGGTGGTGTAGTTTATGAATGCTTAAGCGAAACAGAAGGTCAAACTTCTATCATTATTGCAGATGGTACTGCTCCTTACAAAATCATTGGTTCTGGTATCTACAATGCAGTAACTGGTAACCCATTTGATTTCGGTGTAGATCCATTTGGTTTGGAAGTTCCTGCTGGCAATTTTGAATTCCAAGTTCGCGAAGGACAACCTTGGACTGTTACCGTTATCGATGCTACAGGTTGTATCGTAGCACAAGAAGGCGTAATGGATTTACCAAATCCTGATTTCAACGTACCTTCTCCTTTGTGTACTACCGATCCTACAGTAGAATTGTATGAATACAATTGTGCATATGTTCCTCCTTTCGCTCCCTTGAATGGTACATTCTTTGGCGATGCAGGTGTGAATGACAATGGTGACAATTGTTCCGCTACTTACGATCCATTCGAAGCTGGTCCTGGTGTACACCTTGTAGCTTATTGCGTTGAGCCAGTAGCTGGCGGTGGCAATGGCTATGGTCCTGGTTTCTATGAAGAAGGTTGTGGTATCTGCCACACAGAAACTATCTATGTATATCCTTCTTTTGATGGTTATGACGCAACTGGTAATTTGATCGTTGATATGGGTCTTCAAACAGGTGGAACTCCACAAGCAGATGCTCCATTACAAGTATCTTATTGCTTGGGTCATGGCGATGTTACTTTAGGTTTAACTAACTATAATAACATTGCTGCTTTGTTTGCAACTCTTGAGCCTGAATTTGATGCTGATGGTCTTATTGATGAAGATGATTTCTTCATTACTTGGTCTGGTCCTGGTATTACTGACAACCCTGATGGTACAGCTACCCTTGCTTTCGGTTGGGGTGCTAACGAAATGCCTTTAGGTGCTCATGCTATCCAAGTTACAGTAGGTTATCCTAACTGTCCTACAGACAAAGTAGTTATTGTAAACGTATTGCCTAACTTTGATGCAACTATCAACAACTTGGCAACTTGTTCTACAGAAGGCGAAATGTTTGATTTGACTGGTCTTTTCGGTGCAAGCACAACTGCTGGTGGTTATTTCTACCAAGTAGGTGCTGGTGGTGCTTTGACTGCTATTCCTAGCGGTATGATCCCTAACGGTGATGGTACTTCTGTGAATATCCTTTACTCAAACACACCTGATTTGACCAACGTTTCTCAATGTAATGCTGATGATTGTATCAACTGCGACCAAGCAACTGTTACTTTCTCTGGCTTTACTGTTGATGCTTCATTTGCAGTAGCTGGTGGTCCAGAAATCTGTCGTGGTAGTTCTCCATTGGTAGATACAGTTGTTGATCCATTGGTATCTGAAGGTCAAACTTCTGGCGCACAAGCAAGTGTAGGTGGTTCTGGCTTACCTGCTACCTTAACTTCTACTGCCAACTTAGGTATCATTGATCCTTATGGACATATCAATAGCCTTGAAATTACGCTTCACTATGATGGTATTGCTGGTAACACACAAGGTGACCATGACGGTTGGACCGTTACACTTCCCGGTGGCGTAACATTCTCAGAAGCTGATGGTGCAGGTGCAAACGGTGACAACTTGTTTGACCGTACTATCACTTGGGCAGAAATTCAAGCTGCTTATGCAGATGCTGGTTTGAATATTGATGACGTATATACTGGTACAAACGCTCCTGATTTAGTAGGCACTTGCCAACCAAATGATTTTGAATTTGAATTGGTAACAACTTCAGCTAACTCTGCAATCAGCATTGATGTTGATTATCGTTATGTTGAACCTGCTGGTTTCGTAACCGCTTATATCTGGTCTACTGGTACACAGTTACCTGCTGAAGCTATCTCATTTGATACAGAAACAGGTGAATACTATTTGAATACCTTGTTCACAGATGCTGATGGTAACGAATGGGATTTGTCTACTTATTTAGATATCCGTGTTGTTCATACAACATATTCTTGCGATGCTCAATTACCTGATGGTACACTTTGTACACAATCAGCAGAAGAAATCATCAAAGTATTACCTGCTTTGAATGCTACTATTGCTGACTTCACAGCTTGTGCTAATGCAGGTGCTATTGACCTTGAGCAAATGTTCATCGCTGGTACAACTTCACAAGGTGGTACATTCTCTTCTAGCGGTGGTACTTTGAACGGTAACTATTTGACTGCTGGTGAAGGTACTTATACT
>JAEUUX010000280.1 GCA_016787295.1 Chitinophagales bacterium | reverse complement strand
CAAAAAAATACAAAGAAAATGAACAGAAGATGATTATTTTTGGCAAATGTTTTCTATCTTTGCTAACAAAAGTACCGTTTTGACAATCATTCATAAAATTTGCTTTTGTATGACAAACACTTTTAGAGCCAATTATAGCACGAGCTTCGAACAAGCCCTATTGTATTTAGCACGCGGAGAAGAGTTTGCAGTAGAAATGCCAACATTGCCCAATTTTGTAAACCCCAATTTAGTCCAACAACTAAATGTGGTGTTTAAAAAAGATAACAAAACCAATAGTAATACTATAATTGGCAATATCTATCCCAACCCTGCTCACGAGAGCTTAACTCTAATGTATCAATTGGGTGATAAGGCACAGGCAACTTTTTATTTGTTTGACGGGACAGGTAGATTAGTTAATAGTTGCTTGATGATTGGTCAAGGGAACCTAAGTTTGAGCACTAATAATCTAAGCAATGGTATATACTACTATAGAGTGATTAACAATGGCGAAGTTTTGCAGCAGGACAAGTTTATTGTTATCAAATAACATACCACCCCACATCAAGGAGCATTGGCAATACTGTATAGTTTGCCAATGCTTTACTAATCTAAAAAAATAGAGTATGAAAAAACTTTTTTTCTTGTCTTATTGTGGATTGTTATTAAATTGCTGCCTTACTGCCCAAAGTGTTCGTTACTTTGAACAAGTAGCAGCATGGAATAGTAACCAAGAGGGTAAAAAAATCAAAGCTGTTACAGATAGTTTATTTATAATAAGTGGCAATACAGTCAATCCACCCTTAAGCAACGAATGGCATAGCTATACTGTGGAATGGTCATTAAACGGTACTATCTCTACTCCCCAAGAGTATTACTATGCTCACAATGATATGAGTGATTTGGTAAATGGTCAATTAGCTTTAACAGGTTATTTTTATCCTGATGACAGTACAAGTACCTACCTATATCTACTGAATGTAAATGGCGATTCGGTATCATTTAACAATGTGGGTACAAATTTATGTAGTAATTGGGGTCGCTGTATTTGGTCAGATATCGATGGTAGTTTTGTTATAGGAGGGACTGCGTACATTGGTGGGAATAAAGAATTATACTGTCTTAAGGTAGCGGGTGATGGCACGGTTATGTGGGAATACATAGATACAAGTTATGGTCACACGAACTATTTCACGGACATACTTCCCGACGGCAATGGCGGTTATTACTTGTATGGCAGTGTAAATCAGTACCCTTATGGTTTGGTATCGACGGGCGATTTACTACTATTGCATCTAAACGCTGCTGGGCAACTGATAGACCAACACACCTACAGCATTGGTGAAACTGATTATAGTGGGGATATGTTACGGAGTAGCGATGGTGGCTTTTTATTAGGTGCTGCACATGTGGGCGAAAATACCGATACTTGGGGTCTTCCCGAAGGAGGCGTTGTAAAAATAAATGCAGACTATTCATTGGGTTGGGTTAATGATAGTATGTATTTAGGTTCTGGTGCGTCTTCTTTAATAGAACTAGCTGATGGTAGTATTATCACTACTGGTTCTACTCAGCCACCTATCGTCAATAGCCCTATGCAAATGGGTTTGGTCAAAATAGCTGCTGACGGTACTCCTTTGTGGAGTAGGCAATATGGTGGTCAATGGCAGGATTATGGGTATGATTTAGCTCTTTCTCCAGATGGTGGTTTTGTGGCAGTAGGGCGAAAAGATAGTACTGTTGTGCAAACAGCCTTTTTATATATTGTCAAAACCAACTGCATGGGCTTGCTCACCGAGCCAGAAGCATCATTCTCCACCACCGCAAGCACCACCGCTCTCACAGCCAGTTTCCAAAACCTCTCCCAGTTCGTCTATCCCGACAGCATAGACGGCGGTCATTTCATCTGGGACTTTGGCGACGGCACCGTTCCGCAAATAGACAATGCCGCTTTTGTTAGCCACACTTTTCCTGCTTATGGCACCTACACCGTTCGTTTGACGGCTGTGGTTTGTAGCGATACGAGTGTGGTGGAGCAGGAGGTTGGGGTGTTTCCAGTGGGGATTTATTA
>JAEUUX010000279.1 GCA_016787295.1 Chitinophagales bacterium | reverse complement strand
CAAAAAAATACAAAGAAAATGAACAGAAGATGATTATTTTTGGCAAATGTTTTCTATCTTTGCTAACAAAAGTACCGTTTTGACAATCATTCATAAAATTTGCTTTTGTATGACAAACACTTTTAGAGCCAATTATAGCACAAGCTTCGAAGCCCAAGCCATTTTGTACTTGGTGCGCCAAATAGAGTTTCCCGTAGCGATGGAACATCTGCCCCTGCCGCTGCCTGCCTATATGGGTACATTGCCCACCATCCATTTTAAAAATGATGTTGGCAATACCACTGCCGCAATGCCTATTAAGGTGTATCCTAATCCTAGCAATGGTTTAGTAAATGTTATTTTGCCCGACAGCTATAATGGCGATGTACAATTAAGTTTGTATAGTGTTGATGGTAAGTCTTTATTAAATCAAAAATTGTACTCTGGTAGCAATACCTTATACTTACAAACAATGCAAGCAGGTTTGTACTACTATCTAATCCAATTAGATGGTAATGTGGTTGAGCGCAATAAATTAATCTTGATAAAGTAGTTTACAACGAAAGGTACACACGGCCGTGTGTACCTTTCGTTTATTTTTTTATTCACACAAAACAATAAACAATGAAACAACTAACTTTATTAGCATTATTATTGTGCTGCTATAGCTTGAGTATAGCCCAAAGCAAGTATTTTGAAAAAAAAATTCTTTGGGATGGTAATTCTGGTCAAGAATTATGGCAAATAGTACCTAAAAATGGAGGAATTTATGCTTTTTTAGGACATGCAGGTGATGAGTCAGCTGCTACGTACAGTTTTTTCGCAGAGATTGCTGCTAATGGCGAAATCATAAATTCTCCTGTATATTATGAACAAGGAGATACCAATTTGTATGCAGCAAAAATGCTACCTAATGAATTAGGGTATGTTATAGCACAAAACGAAGACCCCGACAATTGGGGAGACATCACTGGATATATGGTTTTTTTACAAGTAGACGAACATGGACATATTCTTTATCAACGTAAAATAGGCGATACTACACGCTATAATGTAGTGAGTAGTATGGTTCACACACCTGAAGACAATGGTTATTTATTTGTTGGATGGATTACTATTAACAACTTTTACCGTCCTTATATTGTAAAGGTTTCCGCCAATGGCACCAAGCAATGGGAGAAGATTATTAATGATTATACCCTCAGTTTGGATTCAAGGCTCTATGATGTGGTTCGCACCGAAGAGGGGTACTTTGCAGTAGGAATGATCAACAGCGCTCCTAATATAGCATTAGGCTTGGGAGATGTTATTTTAGCTAAAATAGACATTGCCGACGGTCATTTTACAAATGAATGGGTGTACGATTTTGACGACTATTATGGTAGCAATACAAAAGATTGGGGTTATACACTTACTACATTAGACGATGGTGGTTTTATGATTGGTGGCGGCAAAGAAACTTCTCCTCAATATGGCTATCTAATCCGTTTAGATAGCCATAAGGACATAGTTTGGTTTAATGATTCGATTAATTATGACTGTAGTGTTAGAGGTATGCAGCCTCTGTCCGACGGCAGCTTCGTCGCAACGGGCTGTGCGACTGTATTGTATCCCGAAGTGAGCGATGGAGTTCAGGTGGAGATTAGCAAAGTGTCTTCGTCGGGGGCATTGCTGTGGAAGCGGCACTATGGCGTAGATGGTACTGATGATTACGCTTGGGGCATGACTGCTACACCCGATGGTGGTTTTATGGTGGTGGGTCGCACCTACGACTTTGCCACCCAGCAAGTACCCATCTACCTCCTCAAAACCAACTGCATGGGCTTGCTCACCGAGCCAGAAGCATCATTCTCCACCACCGTAAGCACCACCGCTCTCACAACAGCCTTCCAAAACCTCTCCCAGTTCGTCTATCCCGACAGCACCGACGGCGGGCATTTCATCTGGGACTTTGGCGATGGCACTGCTCCGCAAATAGACAATGCCGCTTTTGTTAGCCACACTTTTCCTGCTTATGGCACCTACACCGTTCGTTTGACGGCTGTGGTTTGTAGCGATACGAGTGTGGTGGAGCAGGAGGTTGGGGTGTTTCCAGTGGGGATTTATTA
>JAEUUX010000252.1 GCA_016787295.1 Chitinophagales bacterium | reverse complement strand
GCCACCTTCTTCCGAAAATTTTCCCCAACATTGGTCACTTAACAAAAAATATAAGGAATCGGTGGGGGTTTGAGTGAGTTCTTGTGATTGGTTTTGGTATAGCTCTACATATTTTCCGATGAAATCAAATTGCAAAATATCCATATCTCCGTCTTGGTCTATGTCCGCAAAAAAAGGTATATCGACGGGTGTTGCAGGGACGTTTAAAGGAATACCTCCAATGCCTTGGAAAGATAATTGTTGTGTTTTGGGAATGTATGTAATGCTGTTGTCGGAGTTTCGATGTGCCTGAAAATAACGAATACCTGCCACGCCATACGTCAATAATTCGGGTAAATCATCATTGTCCATATCGCATAATATTGCCCAGTCGTGCAAAGCACGCGGAAACATTCGGGTATATTGTTGTGCATAACGGTAGCCATTAGGCGTTGTAATGAAGGTCAAAACGGCATTGCTCAAACGGTCAAACACAAATAGGTCTTGTGTGCCATTGTTATCGAGGTCTATGTGCGAAAACTGTGGAGCATGTAGACCGCTCGCCCATGCGTCGGTCAAAACAGCATCGTTTTGTGTGATTTGCGGGGGAGTATTAGAATAGGAGAAAATAGGGAAATTTTGGGTTTTTGCTATATTATAATGTAGCAAAAATATGGTACATAATAGGAAATAGCGGTTTTTCATGTTCAAAAGCATTTTTTTTAATGGTTAATTGTTAATTATTAATGGTTAATGGAAGCAAAATAAATCAATAATGTCACCCTTTCAGGCTTTATGTTATTTTGGTGGTGGCGGTCGTTGTTACAAACGTTTCACTTTTTCAGGCTTAGAATAAAAATATTTTGTGTTTTTGGAAAATTAACAATTAAAAATAACCCTGAAAGGGTGACAAGTTTATAGCAAAAACAAAAAACAAAGGTTAACACAAACCCTGAAAGGGTGAAATGTTTATCGCAAAACAAAATAATAAGGTTTTTAAAGCCCAAAATGTATGGCTTGGAATTATAGGTGTTTTTTTTTGTGGCTATTTTGTTGTTTTTTTTTAGACAAAAAAAGCGTCCAACAATTTATTATTTTGTTGGACGCTTTAAAAATACTTTGATAATGTGATAATTACGGAACAATACGGCTAACAACATCGCTCCAACCGCTTTCGATA
>JAEUUX010000248.1 GCA_016787295.1 Chitinophagales bacterium | reverse complement strand
AAAAGTTTAGGTCACGAACGTATAATTTTACGTCGAGGGACGTAAAAGTTTAGGTCACGAACGTATAATTTTACGTCGAGGGACGTAAAAGTTTAGGTCACGAACGTATAATTTTACGTCGAGGGACGTAAAAGTTTAGGTTATTTGCTCATTTGGGTGATAAACAACAAAAAAACAATAGCTTATCCCATTTCAAAATTACAAGGGAATGGCAAGCCGATAGCATATACCAATTAAAATGGCGTTTATTAGTTCTTCAAGTTAATACAGTCAAGGTGTAATGGTGCATTTGTTTGTTTCTTCGTAGGATAGGGTTTAAATACTACTTCCAGTAACAAGTTTTTTTTATGTGAAAACGCCCTATTTCCGTTATGAAATAAGGCGTTTTTTTGAGGGCTACAACTGCCCTGTCTTGATGCGCGAATAGACGATATAGTCTGTAGCGGGAGCTGTTGTCATTAAGGGGCGACACAACTGCACAATTTGTCCGCGATGGTAGTGTGCATGGTGGCTAATGTGGCAGAGAATATCGTAGAAAGTGCTAGTGAACTGCATTTTTTGCATATTGGTATAGGACGTTGTTTGCTCAAAATCGGCGGGTGTTTCCAGCGTTTGGATAACAGCTCGCAAGTTTGCCATATTGGTTTGGAGACGTGGCAGCCATTCATCGGCAGGAATTGCGTCCCAGACCGTGCCTTGATACGGATTGTTCGTAAAACGTCCATACCATATTCTTTGTGCCAACAAAATGTGCGACATAATGGCATCGGCTCGTTCGGGGCGGTTGGGTAGGTCTATGATGGCTTTGATGAGCGTTTCGTTTGCCCATTCATCATATTCATACAAATTCAGAAAATGTTTTTGGAGCATTTTGGCTTACTGGGGAATTTTTGGTAATAAAAAAATAGAGATGATGTATTGAATGGCGCAAAATTACAGAAAAAATTAATGTCTTTGTAAAGGATACCGAAAAACTTATCGATATTTGGAGAATAATTGCTGCAAAAGTACTAAAAAACGGGATTATTGTCCCAAAGTAATGGAGGAGTATTTCAATGTTTGGATAAATGGAAGTGCTTGGATAGATTAAAATCGTTAATCACATTACAACAAAATTAGGCTAAACTTGTTTTTTTTACCCAAAAATTGACTAAGAGATAAAAGGTGTGTATCTTTGCGCTTGAATCGTTGCCTTGCTTGAATCGGGAAGGTGTGGGTTTGTAATTATTATTTTTTTCATCACAAGCTCGGCTATTGTTTTTTGCAGATAATACGCGAAACCAATTTGCTGAATAAACAAGCTAAAATTATGAAACTTGTAAACTTATCGTACCTTGACCCTTATTGGGAACTATCTAATTTGCAACTTAGTGATATGAACTTGATAGTTGCCAAAAATGCTACAGGTAAAACAAGAACTTTGCTAACCATCGATTTATTGGTAAAAATGATAACCCAAAAGAAAAACCTTAATTGGGGAAGTCGGTGGACAGTCGATTTTGTCAATCATCAAAATCAGTCAATTAGTTTTGAATTTGCCACCAAATACCAAGATGAAGGCATTGTTACCGCAGAAAAAATTAGTATTGATGGCAAACAAGTCTTGTTTCGTCACCATAAGCAGGGAACGGTTGTCTTGAAAAATTTTGTAACCCAAAAAGAAGACACCATTTATCCGCCAAACAATAAACTCACTTTGCACGTCAATCGTGATGTGCGAAAATATCCTTATTTGGAAGACCTCATTAATTGGGCAGAGCAATGTTATGGTTTTAAATTTGGGAACATTAGCCCTTATTCCAAATTCAGCGAACAAGAATATGATTTGCTTACAGCAGTAGAAGACATTCCCAATCTTTTCAAATCTTTGCAAAAAGAAAGCATAGCAAAAATTATTAGTGATTTCAATTCATTAGGGTACAATGTCAGCGAAATTAGCTCAAAAGACCTGCCCTATACCGTTTTGTATGTAAAAGAAAGTCAACTTAACAAGGCTTTGCCGCATTACAAACTTTCGCAAGGTATGTTTCGTACTTTGGCTATTTTGGTGTATATAGAATACCTGACTATCCGCAAAAAGCCCGCAATGGTTATCATTGACGATTTTTGCGAAGGTTTGGACTATGATAGAGCAAGAAAATTGGGCAAACTTGTTTTTGAAAAATGCAAAAACACAGCTATTCAGTTAGTTGTTACGTCCAACGATAGTTTTCTGATGGATACCATCGACATACAATATTGGAATATTCTGCAACGAAACGGCAAAGTTATTACGTGCCTAAATCAACAGAACAGCCCAAATGTATTTAAAAAATTCCGTTTAACAGGCTTATCAAACTTTGACTTATTTTCTTCTGATTTTCTTTTGCAAACTCCAAACGAAACAAAATGAAAACGGCTATATTTGTTATTCTACGGCAAATTTCCCGCTAAAATTTGCCGTATTTTTGTGTCTAAAGCCGTCTCCTTCAAACAAGGGAGATTTGTGCTGCATGAGAAGGTGCTTTATTTTACACATTAAAAACAATAACCATAAATCAATAAAAACACTAAAAAATGAACAAAAATTATTTTTTCTTACAAAAGACTTGACTATTTGAGAGAATTTTATGTATCTTTGCGCCCGAATTCTTGCCTTGCTTGAATCGAGGAGGTGAGGATTTGGCAATCAATTAATATTATATTAAAAATATATTAGACCGTATTTTCAAAATAAAACACAATGAATCAACAGATAACAGCATTTGCAGATGAATTCGGTACCAATTCATTTGACTTCCAAACTCAAGGTAGCCACTTTATCGTTGCGACCATTATAACCAAAACAGAAAATATTGAAAATTTACGAAATGAAATAAACAAAATTAGAAAAAAACACAAATTTCAAACAGGAGAAATCAAATCTAGCGGAGTAGGTCCAAACCATAGTAGACGAAAAAGAATACTCGAGGATATCGTAAAGTTGGATATTTCCATTTATGCTGTTGTAGTTGATAAAAGAAAACTCTCAGGAGAGGGGTTTAGCTATAAAAAATCATTTTATAAGTTTCTGAATAACCTCCTTTATAAGGAATTATTCAGAACATTTCCTAGCCTTGACTTAAACGTTGATGAATATGGAGGAAATGATTTTATGAGAGAGTTTAAAAAATATGTTGAGAAACATCATTTAAGGACATTATTCTTGGGTTCAAATTTTAACATCCAAAATAGCAAACTAAGTGAAGGCATCCAACTTGCTGATTTTATTGCAGGAACATTAGGCTATATATTCGACGATCTAAAAAAATCAGAATATAGTAACGAATTTCAACAAATTCTCACCCCAATAATTAGTAGCATAAATTATTTTCCAAAAGAACTTTCATTCAAAGAATTTAAAGAAACAAATATTGATAATACTTTTGATGAAAGAATTGCTGAAGTTTGTTTTTTACGAATTCAAGCCTTTTTAGATAAAACCATTGGTGAAGATCAACAGAAAGTTGACCAAATCAACTTTCTTAAACTACTACTTTGGCTACAAAGAGCTAATCCCAAAAATAGATACATAACAACACAGGAAATAGTAAGACACTTAAACCAAAATCGACCTGAAAAAATAAAAGAAGAATATTTTAGAACAAAAGTAGTCGGTAATCTAAGAGACAAAGGGGTTTTAATTGCATCAGGAAGACAAGGGTATAAAATACCAACTTCCGCAAAAGACCTTGATACATTTGTTAATCACGGAAAACGAATAATTTTACCAATGCTTAACAGAATAAATGAAGCAAGACAAGCAATAAAATTAGCAACAAGTAACGAACTTGACATTTTGACCAAACTGGAATATTCTGCACTAAGAAAACTACTGGACACAAACTAAAAAAATAGGGTTAACAATATTTATCCGTATAGGTAGTTTAATCCCACATTTCCCACCCCAAAATAAACTGCTTGATTATCAGGGCTTTACAAAACTCAATAAAAACCAATCATTTTAATTTCATTTTACAACTAGCTGAAAATCAGGCATTTACACATAATATTTTTATTGTTGTGGAAAGCAGGTCTAATACTTCTATTGAAGTCCAAATACCCACCAATCCCCCGCAAGATTCTTTTTGAATCTTGCGGGAACATTCCGCGCCCAAAAACCCCGAAAAACCCCTACCTTTGCCCCAATAATTTCCCACCATGACAACAACACAGCAATACATCAGCAACCTCAACCAACGCTACCAATTGGGCAACGCCACCGAACACACTTTTCGCGGCGACCTCCAACAGCTTTTAGAAAGCCTTGTGCCAAATATTCAGGCAACCAACGAACCGAAAAGACAACTTTGCGGCGCACCCGACTATATCCTCACCCAAAAGGACATTCCCCTCGGATACATCGAAGCCAAAGACATTGGCGACAAAGACCTCGATGGCGAAAAAAAAACAGGCAATAAAGAGCAGTTCGACCGCTACCGTGCCTCGCTCAACAACATTATTTTTACCGATTATTTGCGATTTCACTTCTACCGCAACGGGCAGTGTGTCGCCAAAATTGCCATTGCTGAACTCTCCGACAAAGGCATTAAGGCATTGCCCGAAAACTTTGCGACCTTCGAAAAACTTATCAAAGATTTTTGCACCCACGTCGACCAAACCATCAAAAACCCCCAACAATTGGCGGCAATGATGGCAGGAAAAGCTCGACTCCTCGCCGACGTTATCGAAAAAGCCCTCAACAGCGACGAAAATCAGCACGAAGACAGCACCCTCAAAGACCAAATGACTGCCTTCAAACAAATCCTCATCCACGACATTACGCCCAAAGGTTTTGCCGATGTGTATGCCCAAACCATCACCTACGGTATGTTTGCAGCACGCTACCACGACCCAACGCTGCCTACTTTTAGCCGCCAAGAAGCCGCCGAACTTATCCCCAAATCTAACCCATTTTTGCGCAAATTGTTTGGCTACATTGCAGGTCCCGACCTTGACGACCGCATCAAATGGATAGTAGACAATTTGGTGGAGATTTTTTTGGCGTGTAATGTGCAAGAAATGTTGAAAGATTATGGCAAATCCACCCAAATGGAAGACCCCATTATCCATTTCTACGAAGATTTTTTGAGCGAATATGACCCCAAATTGCGAAAGGCGCGCGGTGTTTGGTATACGCCGCAACCGGTCGTGAGTTTCATTGTGCGCGCCGTTGACGACCTCCTCAAAACCGAATTTAACCTACCACAAGGACTTGCCGACAACAGCAAAACCAAAATCACTGTGGCAGTACAAGGCAAAAAAGTGGAGCAAGAAGTGCATAAGGTACAAATCCTTGACCCCGCAACAGGCACAGGTACTTTCCTTGCCGAAACCATTAAACACATCCACAAAAAATTTAAGGGACAGCAAGGTATTTGGAGCAATTATGTGGAAACACACCTATTGCCGCGCCTCAACGGTTTTGAGCTGTTGATGGCGAGCTATGCTATGGCACACCTAAAACTCGACCTGCTACTCTCCGAAACAGGCTATAAATCCACTAAAAACCAACGTTTTAGGGTGTTTCTCACCAATAGCCTCGAAGAAAGCCACCCCGATACCAGCTCTTTGTTTGCCAACTGGCTAAGTCAAGAAGCCAACGAAGCCAACTACATCAAACGCGATACGCCCGTTATGTGTGTTATCGGAAACCCGCCGTATAGCGGAATCTCGTCGAACAATAGTGCATGGATTAGCCAACTAATTGAGGAATATAAATATGTTGATGGTGTTCATTTTGGCGAACGCAAACACTGGCTGAATGATGACTATGTAAAGTTTTTACGCTATGGACAGCATTTTATCGAAAAAAACGGAAGCGGCATTTTAGCCTTTATCAATCCGCACGGATATTTGGACAATCCGACTTTTCGCGGTATGCGCTGGCATTTGCTCAAAACCTACGATACAATTTATACCATAGACCTGCACGGCAACGCCAAGAAAAAAGAAACTGCGCCCGACGGCAGCGCCGATGTGAATGTGTTTGACATTATGCAAGGCGTGAGCATCAATATCTTTGTGAAAACAGGCAAGAAAAAAGCCAACGAATTAGGCAAAGTATTCCATTTTGACTTGTATGGAAAACGCGAATGGAAATACCGGTTTCTTACCGAAAATTCCATCAAAACAGTTAATTTTACAGAACTAAAACCCGAAAAACCTAATTTCTTTTTTGTGCCCAAAAGTAATGAAGGACAACAAGAATATAAAAATGGATTTGGGATTAATGAATTGTTTGTATTGAATAATACTGGTATTGTCACAGGAATAGACAGACTTTCTATTTTTATGACCAAAGAAGAGCTAAATTCGATTATCAGTAGAATTTTAACCATAGAAAATCCCTATGACGAATATAAAATAAGAGACAGCAGAAGAACAAGCAAGGAAGGTAGAATAGAAGAATTAAGAAGTGCCTATAATAAAGGAATTATTCCTATTAGTTATAGACCATTTGATACACAGTTTACATTACCATTTGAAAAAAATGAACATTGGATTAACTCTCCAAGAACAGAAGTCATGCAACATTTCTTAAAAGGGGAAAATGTGGGGTTAGTTATACCCAAAATCAATAAGGAAGATAATTGCTTTTTTATTTCTAAATACATTATGGCTCATAAATTATGCAGCGCGTATGATTCAAATTCAATTTTCCCCCTCTACCTCTATCCCGAAACCAGTGGTCAAGGCAGTTTGGGTGCGGCAGTTGGTCGGGTGCCAAATTTAAATAGGGTGATAGTGGAGCAGTTGGCGGCAGGTTTAGGTTTGCGCTTTGTTGCGGAGCAAGAGGCGGGCGGTGGTGTTTTTTCGCCTATGGATATTTTGGACTACATCTATGCCGTCTTGCATTCGCCCAGCTACCGCGAAAAATACAAAGAGTTTTTGAAGATAGATTTTCCGCGCGTTCCCTATCCCAAAGATGCGGCAAGCTTTTGGGCGTTGGTCAAATTGGGTGGTGCTTTGCGGGCTTTGCACCTTTTGGAAAGCCCCACAGTGGAAGACTACATAACGGAATATCCCGAAGACGGCGACAACACAGTAGGCAAAATCAAATACCAAGACGGCAAAGTGTATATAAACGACACGCAATATTTTGGCAATGTACCGCAAGTGGCGTGGGAGTTCTACATAGGTGGCTATCAGCCTGCCCAAAAATGGCTCAAAGACCGCAAAGAGCGTTCGTTAGCATTTGATGATATTTTGCACTACCAAAAAATCATCGTCGCCCTCACCGAAACCGCTCGCCTCATGCAAGAAATTGACCAAATTGAGTTGGTATAAACATAGTTTTGGCAAAAACAAACGGCAGATTTTGGGGTTTTTGTTCCCAAAATCTGCCGTTTTGGTGTTGGTGAACTTTTGCACTATTTTTCATAGTTCAAAAGTTTTCACAAAAAAATTTCGTACTTTTGCGGTTGAAAATGCGAAAACCTTGTTTTTTTCACCACATAGCATAGCCATTTTAAGAATAGCTGCGCAAAGTTAATACCTGACAAAAATTTAAACTATCATGGAAACAAATACCATAATCTCCATTAAAATTGAAGGACTTTTTGAGTTGTTTGATTACAATATTCAATATCCAACAACAGAAAACGTCTTAATCATTACAGGTCCAAATGGTTTTGGTAAAACCCAAATACTAAATATCATTTTTAATCTTTTTAGCAGAAAATTTTCATTTTTCAATAAATTGGTGTTTTCCAAAATTACTGTTCGTTTGAGCAATAATATCGAGATTGTTATCAATAAAATAAATAAACAAGTAGACGATAATATTGAAAACAAAAAACAAGACTTGCAACTCACCTTCATTGAAAATAATGAAATCGTTGAATCGTTTAATTATTCAACAGAAATCGTTAATAGCCTAAGAGAAGAGTTTAATTTTTTACCTATTCGCAGATTCGCGCCCGATAAATGGATTGATATGAGAACTGACCAAATACTTGATTTAGATGAAGTACTAAACCATTATGCTGACCATATACCAGATACTATTAGTAAGAATCTGTTTCGATTTGCTTCTAAAAAAGTAAACGAAATTTTAGATTCAATTAATATCCACCTTATTCAGGAACAAAGATTGTTTAAAAGAATAGCAAATCCCGATAGAAATTATCGAAATGAGCGTGAGCAAACAGTTATGAAAGAAACTATTCAAATGTATGCCAATGAACTTAAACAGCAAATAACAGACCTCATCCAACAGCTATTTTTAAAAGCCCAAAGTCTTGATAGTACCTATCCCAATAGACTAATATTGGAACAAAATAAAATATCCGAAGGCGACTATAACAAAAGGTTTGCAAAACTCACCGAAAAGTTAGGGAAATTGACTAAAAATGGGCTATATGAAAGTCCACAAAAGGTACTTCAATATAGTGCAGCCGATTCAAAAGCGCTATTAATTTATTTAAACGATTTAGATGAAAAATTAAGCGTTTTTGATGCACTGCTCAATAAATTAGAGCTGTTTACAGATATTTTGAACGAACGAAGATTTACCTATAAATCAATAATGATTGATAGGGAAAGTGGTTTTTATTTTAAGACAGATAATGGTAAAAAATTAGCCTTAAATGAATTATCATCAGGCGAACAGCACGAAGTTGTATTGTTGTATGAATTAATTTTTAAAACCAAACCGGGTATTGTTGTGCTTATTGACGAACCCGAAATTTCGTTGCATATATCTTGGCAAAAAGAATTCCTTGACGACCTATTGAAGATAATCAAAATTCAAAATTTTCAGGTTATGATAGCAACGCATTCTCCCTCCATCATTAACGACCGTTGGGATTTAGTTTACAACTTAGAGAAAAAATAATATGCAACGAAACGATATTACCTACCAAGAAAAGCTTAACGAGTTAAGACTTGATATGCTTCACCCAAAGTCGCGCAAAGTAAATTTTATCCTATTAGAAGGAGATTCCGATATTAAGTTGTTTCGGAAACTTTTTAATTTGGACAAATGCAAAGTTGAAAAGGTGCCTGGTGGAAATGTCAAGTTGGAGGAGTGTGTGGCTGATTTAATGAGTTTTCATTTCTTAGTTATAGGCATTAGAGATGCTGATTTTATAAAAATTGTCAATCCTCAGTATGCCAAACAAAACATGTTTCTAACCGACCAACACGATATAGAAATGACAATGCTACACTTTGAAAAGGTATTAAATGCGTTGGTTTTTGAATATTCTGCCAAACCCAAAGACGAACATACAACACTAAAAAACCAATTAATCGAAACAATACTATCGCTTAGTTGCCTAAAATTGTTAAATGAACAAGAGGATTTGGAATTAAATTTTTCGGCAGGTTTTCAAGATTTGCTTTCTTTTGCCACGCTAAACTTCGACTTGGAGCAATACATAACAAGGACAATTGGGAAATCACCCAATGCCACTATCACTGATAGCCAAACGTTAATCCAAAAGGTTAATACCATTCGAGCAACCAATCCCGAAACATCGCAAATCACCAATGGACATGACCTGCTTAGTGTTTTTGCTGCTTATTTCAAGGAAATTGGAAGCAGCAAAAGTGTTACGGGTGAACAATTAGCAACTGCTATCAGAATGGTTTTTACAAAAGAAATGTTCGAAGAGACCGAACTGTACGCAAAACTTAATGAATGGCAACAGGCTAATGGCACTCAATTGTTTGGACAATAGCAGTTGAATCGTAGAATAAACGGCAGATTTTGGGTTTTTGTTCCCCAAATCTGCCGTTTTGGTGCCTCAAAAACACAATTTTTCGCCAAAAATCGTTTAAAATTTGACTTTTCGAGAGAAAATGTGTACTTTTGCAATTGGAGCGAGCAATAACACAATTAAGCTAATTAAATCTCAAAACCATGAAAAAAATAATACTAATCTTACTCATCGTTTTTGCACAAACAGCAAATGCACAAACAGCAAAAACTCAAAAACTCAACGGAAAATGGGAAGGTATCGGACATCAAGTTGATGGACAAAGCTGGGACATAGCACTCAATTTTGAAAACCCCAAAGATATAACAATTAATTATCCCAGTTTAGGTTGTTCAGGAATTTGGACATTAGCAGAAGCCAATGGCGAACTGTCAATATTTAAAGAAAAAATAATGGCAGGAACAGAAAAATGCGACCAAGGTTGTGAAGTTTATCTACAAAAAATTAACAAAAAACAGATAAAAGTCACCTATTACTTGCGTTCATACGACCCTGTAAATGCTATTGCAGAAGGAACTCTCGAGCGCTCAAAGCGAAAAAAAATGAAACAATAAAATGAAATTAAATACGGCAAACTTTGTATTTTTTTACAAAGTTTGCCGTATTTTTGTGCCTCAAAAACACAACTTTTCACCACAAAAAATTATTAAAATTTGAGCGAATAAAGAAAATTGTGTATTTTTGCAGGCGAAAGTACTAATTTTCGAACATATCATAACTTGACAACAACCATATAACAAATCCTAACTATATTTTCCAAATGACAACCAGTATTCGCAGACAATTAACACTTTTTCTATCCCAAGACAATGCGGAAATTATTGAAAAAGTAAGGCAAAAATTTAACCCCAAACAATTTGAATTAATCAAAGCACATATCACATTATGTAGGGAAGATGAACTTGAAAATATTGACCAAATCCTCCAAAACCTTATTGCTTTGAACGAGCAAAAAATTACTATCCAATTTGAAAAACTGACAAGATTTGATGACGGGAAAGGAGTATATCTCCTATCCGAAGACACAGAAAATTTTAACAAATTACGACAAAAAATTTTAACAAATGTAATCAATGAACCCAAAAAACAAATACCACATATTACTTTAATGCACCCAAGAAACGCAACTTGTAATGACGAGATATTTGAACAAATAAGTAAACAAAAATTTCCTTTAAATTTTACGTTCAATGAAATTAGTTTAATTGAACAAAAAAATGGAGGAAAATGGGAAATACTTAAAAGTTTTGTTTTAACAAAATAAAATAACAGATGTATACTAAATTGAATACAGTCTTCGGATTTTGTGAAACGTTGGGAATATTCTTTCTCAACACGATAAAAGTGCTATATAATTAAAAACCGTGCCATTGATTACACTATTTTCGTTGCCCGAAATAGTGCCGTTTCGGTCGTTGAGGCACTTAAGTTGCGCACAAATGAACAAGTACGATAAATTGCCTCAACGACCGACGTAACATCATTCATCATCAAATCCGAAAAGTATTTTCAATTCAGTATAGTAAAAACACGTAAAACTCTTAGTCAATAAAATTATTCATGAAAAAAATACCAATACTTTCTATCCTACTTTTCTATTGTGTGCTTTCTTGTACTCAACAGAACAATAAATTAAAATTTGACAATAAAAATCTCCCAAATACAACAATTTTAACAACAAACCCAAAACATCAGAATATGACCAATTATTTTCCATTTAAAATCAACGACAACGATGAAAACTTCGCAATCATTGTTGAAATAGAAAGTGCAGAACTGTATCCAAAATATGTCGACTTCTTTGAAAAATATGGGTATTCTGGAAACGGATATTGCTGGGAAGGACACATCACCCAAATTTTAGAAAAACTAAATCCCGATTTACTTCAACACATCGAATTTGACCCCGAAGCAGGCACTTTTTTTGCATATATAGATACAAAAGAAAATCAAATAAAAATTGTGGAGTTATTAAGCCCAATTTTTGCCGATTTGACCAAACTTGAAGGATATATAAAAAAAGCTGATCCTTCACGAATTGACGACTAAAAAATGCAAATTTTGCCGTTCTTTTGCATCAAAAATACATTTTTTGCTCCAAAACTGTTTGAAATTTGAGTGTGAGTAAAGAGAACTCTTGCTCATATAAATTATTTTTTTTCACCCAAAATGAGCTTTTGTTCAAGTAATAAATCATTATCAAATCTATTATGACAAACATTTCCAATAACAACAAAATAGAATTTTGCAAATTTCTAAACGGCGATAAATCTGTTCAAGATATGGCAAATTTTATTTATTCACAATCAGATTTGGAACAGCAAATTGGCGAAGAAACTTACCTGACTTTAATAAGCCTGAATGTAAAAGACAAGTATGCAGGAACAATAATGTCTGGCTTAATACAAGACAAAATTATTGAAGCAGGAGCATTTGAAACGTGGAAATTAAAAAAAGTTTTAACCGATTTTTTGACCCAACCCGAAAAATTAGACATTCATCTGGATAAAATTTACCAGTTATATTGTGGAATTTATCAAGGTGATGAGCCAAGGAAATACGAATATACATTTCTGGGCAATTTAGCACTTAATTTTTTGTATTGGACAGAGAAAGGTTATTTAGAAACATTTTATGGTGACAATTGGAAAAGCAAATACGAAGAAGTAACAACTAAATTTGAGTTTTATCACAAACAACTCAAAGGATTTGCAACCCAAATACTGTTAGCCATCGACAACAAAGAAATAGAAATACTGAACGACGGAACCTATACAATTACCGACGAATTAAAGCGTAAATTAGAACCAACAACTTACTATGTTCTAAAAGAACCAAATGGTGAATAAAGATTATTAGCAAGGACAGTTTTTTATATCTAATACTCATTACTCAACAATACTTATATTTCAAAATCAAAAAACATTTTTTACTATGAAAGAACTATTTTCCTCATTAGATTTCTGGAAGTTATTTGTATTTAGAGAACATTATTATATAGATAGAGAAGTATTAAACACTCAAATAGCCCAATTAAAAAATAATTTCCGATACGATGAAGAAAGTACAATCAACGAGTCTTACAATGGAGAAAATTATTTGTCAATAACAACTAATTTTGAGATTGAATTTTCTTGCGGAGAAAACTATTCGATAGTTTTAGATTATAAAATACACATTTCAGATATTATCATAGAAAGCGAACAGGCATTGATGTTATTAAATAAATCAACAAAAGAAAAAAGCATATTAGCTTGGAACAATGGTATTGACCATCCTTCTTGTATTGCACCCGAAGAGTTCGAATTACTTACTAAATATTGGGAAAACAATGATGATAAATGGAAAAACACGAATTATTCAAAGTTATTACTGATATACTATGTCGGATTTCACAATCCAACACAAGTAGCCGAAATGAAAGAAGAAATTCTAAAAGAATTTGGTTTTCATGGAATCCCCGAACTTACAGAAACAGGCGAACATCTGATTTATATTCGATTTAATGGAGAATGTAGATATAAATGGTTAAAAATAGAAAATATTGGCTGGGTATATCAAAGTGAAACCTACAATTGTTATTCAATAAGAAACGAGTGCCATCTGAAAGGAGGAATATATGTCTTTCCATTTCAAGAATGGGCGAAGATGATTGAACAGGTAGAAAAGAGTTTAAATTTAAAGTGCGAAATAAAAACAGACGAATGTAATTGGACGTATGAAACAAAGAAAACAGAATATGCCTTATGCGATACCGAAATAAATGATATAGAATTAGGCGAAGATTTTCCATTTTGAGAAAAATTGGTTTTGAAAAAACTAATTATGTCTTTAAAAATTAAGTACTTGTATCTGTAAATCATTTCTAACAAAAAAAATTACCCCAAATGCGTGGCATTATTAGCCATTAGCAACAAATTTTAAATAATCTATGGCAAGAATAACCTTGACGCTTTTGATAGCGCTAACTATTGCTGTATCTTCATTTGGACAAACAATAACCTATGAAGATTTTAAAGAAGTTATTCCTTTCTTACAAAGAGAGGACTTTAAAAGTGCGTATGAAAAAACAGAACGACTTTTAAAGACAACAGATAATGACAATTCCGACTTGCGTGGAATTGTAACTTATATGAATATATTTTCTGCGGCAGGAATGGTAACACTCGACCAAATGAGTTATAAAAAATTCGAAAAAGTATCCAAAAAATTTATTGGGCAATATCTTGTTATGTCTGCCCATATTTGTGTTGACAGTAGCTCGATGGCATACAATGCCATACAATTCCAAACAAATGAAAGTGGCAAATTGGAAGGAATGAGTGTTATTGTCAATAACAAAAAAACAAGTATTCTTTGTTTTGAGTATTTCGAATATGCAGACAAGATAAACCCAAGTGAAATGATAGACAAAAATGTTAGATGTGGTGGAACATTGAAGTCAATAGAAATTAATCCTAACAAATCCAAAATTTGGGTTGCAAAACTGAGAATTTCAAACGCTTTTGCAAGATTAATGACACCACTATAAAATAAATCCCATTCTTATCTGGTTTTGAAGAAAAAACGAACAAAAATAAAAATCCTCAATTAAATAGTAATCATGTATTTAGATTTTGAAACTTTTAAAACCGAAGGGTTTGGCTTCATCAAACCATTTGACAAAGTTGAGTTATTAGGCACAACAATACATTATAATTTGTCAGACAAGTTTAAAGCAACCTTCCCTATTTTAACAAAACTTATTGAGAAATCAAGAGTACTTAACCTAACTATCAATAATTAAGCTTACCGATTATTTTCGTGGACCAATATAAATGGTGATAGTTGTGGCTGGTTTAATAAAATAGAAACAGACTTAAACAATGGGCTTGAATTATTGGAAGAACACAATTTATTACTAAAAGAATTTGGTGGAATCCAAGATACCTATAATCAATTATAGCAAAGTCTTTGCGACAACTATATCTTTTTATTCATAAAATCACACTGCACCCAAGGAATTGATACTTGGGATCATTATTATAAAATGGCATGTGAAGAAGAAAATAAACCGCAGATAGACTTTAGAACTTTTATTTGCTTTGGCGAAGAAGCAAATGGAAATATAATGCTCTATAACAAAACTTCAAAAGAAGTAATGTTGTTTGCTCCCGACCATTCTTTTGTTAATGTGGAGGTTTGGGAAAATCAACCCGAATACACATTCTATAAAATAATAGGAGCAAAGACTTTTAGAGATTATGTTGAAAAATTAGCTTCTGAATGGACAAATCAAATTCTGTAACCAACTAAAAAAACAACAAGTAATATCGTTCTTTTGCATCAAAAATACATTTTTTGCTCCAAAACTGTTTGAAACTTAAGTGTGAGTAAAGAGAAAAGAGAACTCTTGCTCATATAAATTATTTTTTTTTCACCAAATACAGACTTTTATTCAAGTAATGTAAACGTAAAACCTCAGATGAAATATTGCACATACATAACGTTTTTACTTTTTTATTCGGTTATCTCATTCGGGCAAGTCATCGAACGACAAAACAATGAAACAGCCAAACAATTTGCTGAACGGCAAAAACCAGACAATTCCTCCTTGACACACAAAGTTTTGGAAACAAATTGGAATTCCTTACCTGTTATCATCGCGTTTTACGACCAGGTGTACAAACCCAATTGTAGCGAACAAGCATACCACAGAATTATTGGCACAGTATTCATTAAATTAGATAATAATTAGACTTTGGACAAAACCAATAGGACATAGTTTCTCCATCCCCTGCGGTGATCAGGGGCTACCGTTCGGCACAGGCGCTAATCCTCAGCCGAAAAAGCTATTATTTGGACGCTTCCGTTGCTTTATTAGCCGTTTCCTC
>JAEUUX010000218.1 GCA_016787295.1 Chitinophagales bacterium | reverse complement strand
GAAAAACCAAAATTAACAATTAATAATTAACAATTAACCATTAAAAAAACGTTTTTATTCTAAGCCTGAAAGGGTGAAACGTTTGTAACAACGACCACCACCACCAAAATAACATAAACCCTGAAAGGGTGAAACAGTATTGTGTTTTTGTTTTGTAAAACAATGTTGTTTGATGGCGCTTTGGTGGTGTATTACAATATTATTTTGTTTGGCAATGTAAGAATTTTGTCCCAAAATGTAAGAATTTTGTTTGAATTTATCACCCTTTCAGGGTTTATGTTAATGGTTGTTTTTTGTTTTTGCTATAAACTTGTCACCCTTTCAGGGTTATTTTTAATTGTTAATTTCCCAAAAACACAAAATACCTTTTTTGTATTGAAAAACCAAAATTAACCATTAATAATTAACAATTAACCATTAAAAAAACACCTTTATTCTAAGCCTGAAAGGGTGAAACGTTTGTAACAACGACCGCCACCACCAAAATAATACAATCCCTGAAAGGGTGAAACAGTATTGATTTCTTTTGCTTCCATTAACCATTAATAATTAACAATTAACCATTAAAAAAGCCGCTTTTCTGATTTTTTGGTGTTTTTATAAAAAGCATAATATTCATTCCCAAAAACACAAAATACCTTTTTTGTATTGAAAAACCAAAATTAACCATTAATAATTAACAATTAACCATTAAAAAAAGCCGTTTTTTGCAAAAATTATTGAATTTTAATAAAAAAACGTTTAGACGAGGCAGATGAAAAGTTTTTCCATGACCACAAAATATATTGCGCTTTACCTATTAAGTGGTCTTCGGGAACAAAACCGAGAAAGCGCGAATCAAAAGAATTATGGCGATTATCTCCAAGCATAAAATAATAGTTTTTCTGTACTACATAATGCGATGTTGCTGCTCCATTGAGATAATACTCTCCATTTTGTTCTTTAATATCGTTGTGTTCATAAACAGTTATGATTGTATGATACAAATTAACATTAGCAGGCGATAATGCAATGGTGTCGCCCTTTTTCGGCACTCTTAGGCTGCCATAATTGTCTATATTCCAAGGAAAAAAGGTGGCGTTGTAAGGAAAAACTGCTTCTTCTTGCACATACACTCCTCTGGGACGAACAATGGTATCTATTTCTATCGATGTATCTTGTGCAATAGTTTTTAAATCGTTTTGTGTAAGCGATAGGCGCACAAGGTTATCATAAATAGGATATGCGCTTTCGGTATTTATAAATTGGCCAAGAACAGGTGTTTTTTGAGTACTTCTCACCAAATAATCATACTGCAATGCAATAGGATTAGGTATTTTTTGATGATTAACCCAAAGTTGTCGATTGATAATCTGTATCGTATCACCGCTCAAGGCAACGCAACGTTTCAAATAAGGAATATCATTATTAGGTTGGCGCGGATTTTCGGGCATTTTAAAAACAACCACATCGTTTCGCTGCACACAATTGCCATGCAGCCATCTATAATAGGGTAAGTTGAACAAAGAAATGTTGTATTTTTGTACCCAAATCACGTCATCGACAAGTAATGTTTTTGCCATCGAACTGCTGGGAATACGGTAAAGGCTAATAAACAAAAAGCGCAACAACAATAACAAAATCATTGTGGCAATGGTTATGCGGTATATTTTTAGCATATTTTGGGTAGGAGGTAGAACGGTTTGGGGAAAAGGAATAATAATGGGCTAAAAAAAAGCGGTTGCCTCACCAATGATGCAACCGCTTTTGGGGTTTATGCAAACAGCCCTTCGATAGACAAATAGCGCTCGCCTGTATCATAATTAAATGTCAAAATGCGGCTACCTTTGGGAATGTCGGACAATTTTTGTGCGACCGCCGCCAAAGATGCTCCTGACGATATTCCTGCAAAAATACCTTCTTCTTTTGCCATTCGGACAGCATATTCAAAGGCAGCTTCTTTCGAAACAGTGATAATGCCATCGACAAAATCACGGTGGAAATTGTTAGGCACAAAACCTGCTCCAATACCCTGAATAGGGTGTGGCGAAGGACTTCCGCCGCTCAACACGGGCGAGGCTGCGGGTTCAACAGCAAATACTTGCAAATTAGGAAAATGTTGCTTCAAGATAGCAGCGCAACCCGAAATGTGTCCGCCTGTTCCAACACCCGTAATAAGATAATCGAGACCTTCGGGAAAGTCGTTCAAAATCTCTTGTGCGGTTGTTCGTTGATGTACAGCCACATTAGCAGGATTATCGAACTGTTGTGGCATCCATGCGTTGGGAGTGCTTTCTACCAATTCTTTTGCCTTTTCGATAGCTCCTTTCATGCCTTTTTCGCGTGGAGTGAGAACAAATTCTGCTCCATAGACAGACATCAATCGTCGGCGCTCGATAGACATTGATTCGGGCATGACGAGGATTAGTCTGTAGCCTTTGACTGCGGCAACCATCGCCAAACCAACACCTGTGTTGCCCGATGTAGGCTCGATGATAATACTGTTTTTATTGAGTATGCCTTTCGTTTCGGCATCTTCTATCATTGCCAGAGCAATGCGGTCTTTGATGCTACCACCGGGATTGGCACGTTCCAACTTGACCCAAATTTCGTGGTCGTTGCCCAAGATTTTGTTTAGTTTCACAATTGGCGTATTGCCAATGGTACTTAAAATGTTATTCGCTTTCATGGGAATAAATAATTAATTACAGCAATAAAATTAAGAGGTGTTTAGATGAGGTCAGCTATGTGTTTGTATGTCACCGATTAGCCTTTTTTGACTTTGAAACGGGTAGATAACCAAATTTCGGTGAGTTTTTGTTTGGTATCTTGCAAAAAGTCACTTTTCATTATCCAATCATAATATTGCGGTTCTTTTGTCAAGACATCAATGACGGGCATACCTTTGTATTTGCCAAACGCAAAACGAATAATGCCTTCATTATCGCGGGTCATTTTTCTGCCTGCATCGACAAAGGAATTGTCTGTACTAAATCCGTGAAGAAATTCGACGGTTGGTTGCAAATTGTCATACATTTTGAGTTGTCCAAGTAGTACTTCGTAGGTAGCTTGGACATCGGCTTGGGCATGGTGTGCATTTTCGAGGGTTTTTCCGCAATAGTATTTGTAGGCAGACGAAAGGTCGCGCTTTTCCATCTTTTGAAAAATGCGATAGACATCGATGAAATGCCTTTTGTCGTTGCGAAAATCTATGTCGCATCGCAAAAATTCTTCGGATAACAGCGGCACATCGAAATAGTTGGAATTGTAACCTGCCAAATCACAAGGATACATAAAATCGTATAGTTCGCGAGCAACTTGAGCAAAAGTGGGGCAGTCTTTCACATCGGCATCGCTAATACCATGTATAGCAGACACTTCTTTGGGAATGTGAATGGTAGGATTGATTCGCTGGTTGTACCATGTTTCTGTGCCGTCGATATTAAGACGCAACACGCTGATTTCAACAATTCGGTCTGTAGCGATATTGATTCCTGTGGTTTCTATATCGAAAATCACAAGTGGACGTTTTAGTTGTATCATGTCTGGGGGAAATAAATTTTATGGTTGTGAGAGGAAAAAGGGAGTAACATTGTTTTTAAAATAGAGTAGGTGTATGATTATCTTCTTCCGTTTCTTTAGTTGAAAGATCGACTAATTGATAAGCACCGTTTTTTTGTTTGACCAAGCATTTTTTTTGCCATAAATCGGAGCAAATTTTGCGTATTTTTCGCCCTAATGTTTCGTAATAAATGGGGTTCATATTTTTGCCATAATACTTAAAATACAGTTCGGGTGTAATGGCGCTGGGTTTCACGGCTTGTTCGTTGTAATGGTTGTGGCGATATAAAATATTCAATACATCGACCGTTTCTTTGCTTAAACTACTAAGGTCTTGTTGTAATAGTTGGGCTATTGGTTCGTCAAAATCGTCTATAGTGAGTGTTGGGTCAATGACATAGACGGGTATTTGGTCTGCTTTGTCATAGGTTATTTCTTGGATAAGTTGCGCTTTTTTGAGAGTAGTTAATACTTCGAAATGGTTGTTATTGGGACTCAACAAAATGGTATAGCGACGTTGTTGGTTGTTGCGTTCCGATTTTAATAAGTATGCCAACACCAATTTGTGTTGTAGGTTGAGTGAGCCTTTTAGTTTTTTGTTGAGATAGGCATCAAAAGCATTCAGCCATCTTGCTGTATTATCGTCCAACAAACTACCCGACGGAACTACCAAAGTAATAGAATCGGGAATAGACAGGTCATAGTAGGGTACATCTATCGCATTCTCCAAACAAACACTCACCAAAGTAGCCATGCCAATACCTTGACTTTCTATTTTGTCGAAAGTTTTTAGGATATTTGCCAATTTAGGATTTTTGGTTTCAGGAACACCGGGAATAATGCGACGAATATCTTTTTGAGGAATAGTGATGAGCATTTTTTGTTTAAAACTGCCGGGATTCTTGATTTCAATGCTTTCGTTAGGATTGATTTTGATAGTTATAAATTGGTTAATGTGGTAGTCGCGGTGTGCCAAAGCGTTGTTAATGACTTCGCGAATAAGTTTTTCAGGAAATTCGGGATCACTTTGTCCGCCGCCTATGTGTGTCCTGCCCACTTTGATGTGTCCCCATACAAAAGCAAAAGTATCTTGCATGAGGTGTAATACATCGTCTTGGAAATACTTTTTATCGCGGCTAATTTGGTTGTTGGTTTCATAATAACAATTAACTTCGGCGCGCGACTCCAATTGTTGATAAGGATCTTTGCCAAAAAGCAGCAAACCTAATAACGTGACATCTCCGTTTTCTTTTAAACAATAGCGGCGAATAAGAAAATTGGTTGCGTCGACAATATCTTTTTTGGGTGTTTCTTTTTTGCCTGTTTTGTTGATTGTCAAAATAAATTCGTTGATTTTGTCGATATCCAACTCTTCGATAGTGGCATTGTTTACGGTGCTAATTTCTTTGGCGTATTCTAATTCGGCTTTATATTCGCGATGTTCTTGGAGTCGGGAGCGCGAAATTTCTTTGTCTGCCGACAATATGCGCTCAAAATAAGTCTCTTTGAATTTGACATATTTTTGGTCTTCGCCAAGGGGTAAAACTTCTATAACAGCTATGGTTTTAGTTTTTTTGTTGGGATCTTTTTCTTGTATATCTTCGATGGTATGGTAACTAAAAAAGATATTGTCCGAAAGGTCGAGCAGTATATTTTGGTCGTTTTTAAAAAAGTCTGTTCTTAGTTTTATCAAATTATCTTCGTTGTTAGTATCAAAACCTGAAATGACATATCGTTTTTCCGTTTCTCTGATACCACAAATCACATAACCGCCTTCGGTGTTCAAAAATGCGCATACTGTTTCATTCAAAGATTTCCATTGGCTTCCCGACGAAAGGTCTTTTAGTTCGACAAAATGTGTTTCGCAGTTTTGCCAACTTTCAGGATACCGAAGGTTTTGTTCTATTTGCCGCAGAGCATTGTTTATTGGATTTTTGTCATTCATAAAAAAGTATTGGGGAGATATTTTTGTTGGCATTACAAATAAGTTACAGCCTATTCCACAAAAAAAGCGGGCTGTAAACAACATAGGTTTACAGCCCGCAAAGGTAAGGCTTTTTTGAATTAGGTGCTTTATATCATAGCAGTTTTTCGTCAATATACCACAATATGCGAAAATTTACTCTACTTTTAGCACTTTTTCAGTATATTTAGCTTGTCCGTTGTCTACTACAATTAAGTAATAAGCAGTTGGCAGTTGGCTTAGGTCAAAGGTTTGTGTGTGTGTGCCTCTGGTTTCGTTGCCATATTGTTGGGTGAATAAAGGTTGTCCCGAAAGATCGAGCAGCATGATTTTCACATTGCCTTCGTTTGCCAATGTATAGTCTATGTTTACTATAGTATTCGTAAAATTGGGATACACCTTCACCGATTCCATTAAGGCATAATTGTTCAAAGTGGTAGCGGCTACGGTTTTGTTATGGCTCACCAAACATAATTTTTGTGCTATTTTATTGGTTACTTCGCAACGATAAACTCCTTCGGCAGTTGGCAGATAACTATTGTCTCCAACCACACTTGCCACCAATTGCTCGTTCAAATACCATTGATATGTATTGTTTTTGAGGTCGCCACCTGCTTGCACCCACAGTTTTCCGTCGGTATATTGCAGTGGGATTTGTTCTTGTTGATCATACCAAAAAGAAGCGGTAAGACTACAATTTTTTTCTATCCCTGCAAAAGTCAATTGGTTGTAAGACAAATCCATTTCAACCATATCAAAACCCTTGAAACTTGGCACTATTCCGCTCAAATGATTGTTGTTAAGATACAATTTAGTGAGTCCCGATAAATATTGAAAATTAGGAATTTCGCCTTCGAGTTCGTTGTAATCCAACTGCAAAATTTTGAGGTGCGGATAGTTATCAAAATTAGGAATAGTACCGCTCAATTGGTTAAAACTCAATGACAAAGCCTCCAAAGCAAACAACTGCGTAAAAACAGGTAAATTGCCTTTTAGGAGGTTGTTGTTCAATGTGAGGGCTTGCAAATTGGGCAGATGAGAGAAGTTGGGAACTTCGGTTAGTTTGTTATAGCCAACGCTAAGGGTTTGCAAATTGGGCAAAGATGAGAAGTCGGGCAAAGACGTTAGGTCGTTGTTGGTCATTCTCAACACGCGCAATTGCGGTAAGTAGTGAAAATCGGTAAGTTGTCCGTCGAAATAGTTACTGCGCAAATCTAAGAACGTCAGAGATGGCAAATGCGAAAAATCGGTCACGGTTCCTGATAAACTATTTTTGCACAATTCGAGTTTTTTGAGTTGTGGCAAATTAAAATCGGGGATGCTGCCCGAAATTTGTGTTTTGTTGATATAGAGTTCTTGTAATTGTTGCAAAGTTGCAAAATCGGGCAAGGTGCCACTAAAATTATTTTTGCTCAAATACAATTTCTGCAATTGTGGTAAAGCTGCGAAGTTGGGAATATTACCGCTCAATTGATTGTCGCGCAACGATAAAGTGAGCAGTTCAGACATTCCCGAAAAATCGGGTACAGCACCGCTTAGTTCGTTGTTGTGAAGTTGTAGTTCTGTTAGCTCGGGCAGCTCGAAATTAGGAATGCTACCACTAAGTTGGTTTTCGCCCAAATACAATAACTTGAGTTCAGGCAAATTGATATTAGGCAGCAAACCTACTAAACGGTTTTTAGACAAATCGATGGCGGTCACGTGTTGTCCGTCTCCGCTAATGGTGATGCCATACCACGAAAAAACAGGTTCGTTAGTTGCCCAATTGTGGTTCATCTTCCACTCTTTACCGTTGGTGGCATTGAAAAGCTGCAAAAGTGCAGCTCGTTCGGCAGGCAATACATCTGCAAAAAGACTAAGGCTGCCACACAACAAGAGGTTTATAATGGTAATTTGTTTAATCATGTTTGGATTATTTTTTTAGGAAGGGAATAAAAACACTGCAAAGGTACGGAAAAAAACAATAGCAGCTTGTTAGAAAGTGTTAAATTTTGCGTTATGGGCTTGAATGATATTGTCATAGAAATCTTTATGAAGCATTATTGCTCCAACAAAGCAGTATTAGCGTTTTCGACAAATGCCAACACGTCTTCGCGTCCGCGTTTCTTTTCGGCAGAAGTCAGGAAATAAGGTGGCATTTCTTCCCAATGCTCGAGAATGGCTTTTTTAAATGCTTCCACATTAGCCGCTTTATATTTTCGGTCATCGGTTTTGGTAAAAATAAAAGCAAAAGGCAAACCTTTTTCGCCAAGCCATTGTACAAATTCCAAATCTATCTTTTGGGGAGCAATGCGAGCATCAATCAACACAAAAATACATGCCAATTGTTCGCGTTGCAATAGATAGTTGCGAATCATTTTCTCCCAACGTTCGCGTTCTTTCTTCGATACCTTAGCGTATCCATATCCAGGTAAATCCACCAAATGCCAAGTATCATTAATTTTGAAATAATTGATACTTTGCGTTTTACCGGGCGTACCCGATACTTTCGCCAATTCGTTGCGATTTGTCAACAAATTGATTAAAGAAGACTTACCCACATTGGAGCGTCCGATAAAAGCATATTCAGGCAATGTAGTATCGGGACATTGCTGTATAGTGGGGAAACTACCGATAAATTGAGCCGTTTTAATGACCATATTCTTAAATTTGGAGCAAAGTTACAGCTAAATTAAATTTTTTAGGTAGTGATGTGAACAATTTGTCAACAAAATAACTTATTTTCGCACCCAAAAACCATTCTTAATCTTTTTTTTTACTCCATTTTCTATTTGTTTCCATGAAAACAGCATTTAAAGTTGGCGATTCGGTTGTTGTCAACAAAGGCGTTATGGACGCGGATTTTCCCGATTATTCCCTCGAAGGTTTGCAAGGTCGTATTCAAGCAATTGAAACCGATGAAGAGGACGCTACATTAGTCTTAATCGCATGGGATAGCAAATCCCTGAACAGTATGCGCGACTACATTCCTGTTTGCGAAGAAGAAGGCTATGACTGGCAGAGTTGCTATTTGTACACTGAAGAGGTAAGCCTTGCATCGCCGCGCGACACACTCGAAGAAGTCGAAAACACCATTCAACGCCTTCATAATTGGTATGATTGGCTCGATTATGGTGAAGAAGGTGATCGTATTGCAGCCGTATTAGGTGCAATAAATGCCGAAGATGACTTGGCATGTCACCTAGCTTGGCAACAACACCTTCAAAAAAAACTATCCTTCCCCATCGCTGCCGAAGTTACTGACGACCACGAAGGCGACGCACATTTGCGCCCCGGCGATCGCGTAAAAATCAAGGCATTTGATGCCCCAGATGAAATTATGGGCGTTATGGTGGCTGTCAATGCCACCAATGGACATTTCTCTTGTCCCCTATCCGACTTAGCCGCCGAAGACTCCGAGACCGATGCCATTATTGCCGATTATCGCACCTGGTATAATTGTTGGTAAATTTATCAAAAAATTATTATCCAAATTAAACCTACCAGTAATAGCTCCGTCTAACAAACCGACAACACTCTAAACACGATATTTTTTTTAAAAAATAACCATTTTTTTAGTTTAAACATGAAAAATTTATTGTTCATTTTAGCGGCTATGTTTTTTGCCTTGACTTTCAACAGCAACGTTATGGCACAAGCAGCTAAGGGAAAAGGGGACGACAAAAAAAGAACCCCCGAAAGCGTAGCTCAAAAAACTACAGACCGTCTTACTAAAGCCTTGGGCTTGTCCGCAGACCAAAAAACTAAGGTGTACAACCTTGCCCTAAAATCTGCTACCCAAGTTAAAGACATCCGCACCAAAAACAAAGGCAACAAAGATGCCATTCGCGCCGATATTGCCAAAGTAAAAGAAGCCTCTCGTGCCGAATTGAAAAGCATTTTAACCGCTGAACAATTCAAAAAATGGACAGAAATCCGTAAAAAACACGACAACAAAAAAGGTGGCGGCAAAGCCAAATCTAAAGGCAAAGCAGGCGGTTCGTCAGACGATGAAGAAGACGATTTATTCTAATCTCTGTCCCTCATAAACCATTATCCGTTTTATCCAGCTTGGGTAAAACGGATTTTTTGTCTACCTACACCAGATTTATTGCAAGAAACCCACAAAAAAGTCGTACCTTTGTCCCTCCAAAACAACCACACGCTGCTCGTATAGCGTTTAATTGATAAAATATTTTCGAACATGAAAAAATCCTATATCGCTGCCTTGCTAATCATTGGTATTTTGATGGGTTATATCATCAGCACATCTGCCAATTATAGCACCTACGAAAGTTTTGCCACTGCCCAATCTAATAACGGCAAACAATTTCAGGTGGTCGGTAAATTAGCCAAAGACCGCCCCATGGAATACAATCCCCAAAAAGACCCTAATCGTTTTAGCTTCTACATGGTCGACTCACAAGGCGAAACACGCCAAGTTATTTATGCAGGTACCAAGCCTCAAGATTTCGAAAAATCAGAGCAAATTGTCCTCACAGGCAAAATGAATGGCGAAGTGTTTGAAGCCTCCAAAGTCTTGCTCAAATGTCCTTCTAAATACATCGCCAAAGACGTGGACAAAAATGGTTACTATGACATGAGCAAAGCTGGCACCAATGCCGCCGACTCCACCACTACCACTCCTTAGAACGCTTGACACTATCCCATCACAACCCAAACCAACATGAACGAAATACAATATATTGGGGAATGGCTCTTGCCCGGTCAAATTGGGCATTTCCTCACTTTGTTTTCCCTCTTTGCTGCCCTATATGCCACCATCGGCTTCGCTATCGCTAATCATTTAGAAAAAACAGATACTTTGGCTGCCCAATCGTGGAATCGTTTGGCGCGCATAGGTTTTCGCTTACATGTCCTATCAGTTGTTGGCATATTTGCCTTGCTATTTTTCCTAATCTTTAACCATCGTTTTGAGTACAAATACGTTTGGCAACATTCGTCACGCTCCCTACCTGTCTATTACATGATTTCCTGCTTTTGGGAAGGACAAGAAGGTAGTTTTTTGCTGTGGCAATTCTGGACAGGCGTATTGGGACTAATAGTCATTCGTACTGCCCGACAGTGGGAAAATAGCGTAATGTCCGTCGTTGGTTCAGTGCAAGTGTTCTTGGCTGCCATGATTATTGGCATTTATATTTTAGGCACAAAAATAGGCATTAGTCCTTTCATGCTTACCCGTATAGAGATGGGCAATGCTCCGATATTCCAAAATCCTAACTACCTCGAACTGTTCCTCAAAGACGGACGCGGACTCAATCCGTTACTCCAAAACTACTGGATGGTCATTCACCCACCTACCTTGTTCCTTGGCTTTGCCTCCACGCTTATTCCCTTTGCCTATATCATAGCGGGTTTGTTTAAAGCCAACTTTGATAGCCATTGGATACGTCCCACTTTGTCGTGGAGTTTGTTTTCGGGAGGCATTCTTGGCTGTGGCATCTTGATGGGTGGAGCTTGGGCTTACGAAGCACTTAGTTTCGGTGGCTTTTGGGCTTGGGATCCCGTCGAAAATGCGTCTTTCGTCCCTTGGCTTACCCTCGTTGCGGGCATACACACCTTGCTCGCATACAAAAATAGCGGACACGGCTTGCGAACCACTGCCATCTTTTTTTCGCTTACCTTCTGGTTGGTGCTGTATTCCACCTTCCTCACCCGAACAGGTATCCTCGGCGACACTTCTGTACATGCCTTCACCGACGAAGGACTCAACGGACAATTGTTGGTCTTTTTGATATTCTATTTACTGCTCGCTGTTGTGGTAGTGTTGGGTCGCTGGAAAACAATGCCCTCGCCCGAAAAAGAAGAGAGCGCCTACTCCCGTGAGTTTTGGTTATTCATCGGTGCTTTATTACTCACCATGTTGGCAACCTTAGTCACCATCGACACATCTTGGCCCGCTATCAACAAAGTTTTTGGCACCAACAAAGCCATTACAGACCCCGTTACACACTACAATAGATATGCCTTGTGGTTTGCGGTGGTGGTTGCCTTGCTTAGTGCCACTATCCAATACCTCCGCTACAAAGACAGCGAATCACAACAACTCATCAAAAAAATACTTATTCCCTTAGTGAGTAGTGTTGTTCTAACATTGCTGTTTGGATACCTCTTAGGTTTTTCATCGGTGGCTTTGTTGGCATTACTTTTTTCGGCATTGTTCAGTATTATTGCCAACACCAACTATCTTTTGGCAGTATTGAAAGGCAAAATCCGTGTAGCGGGCGCTTCTATTACCCATATCGGGTTTAGCATTTTATTGTTGGGCGTATTGATTTCGTCTGCCAAAAAAGAAGTTATCTCGGTCAATGCGCTAAATACCCAATTTGGACAAGAATTTAACGAAAAAGAACAGCGCGAAAACGTACTCCTGCCCAAAGATAAGACAATGAATATGGGCGAATATTTTGTGACCTATATAGGCGACTCGGTGGCAACGCCCAATACTTACTACAAAATTTTGTACGAAAAAAAGAACAAAAGCACTGACACACCCTCCGAATCTTTTGTCTTGCACCCCAACGCACAAGTCAATCCCAATATGGGACTTATCGCCAATCCCGACACCAAACACTATCTGACGCGTGACATCTTTACACACGTCTCTTCTGTTCCTGACAAAAACCAAAGCAGCGACAATACCGAAAGTTTGACCGAAGTGGAGTTGGAGCGCGGCGATACTGCCATCTTGAAAAACTGTTTTGTCATTTTCAAAACCCTTACTCCCAATCCCATCAACGCCCAATATATTCCTATGTCCAACGACGTGGCGGTGGGCGCTACCTTAGAAATCATTGACATTAACAACAAAACATATCAAGCCGAGCCTATCTACTTTATTCGTGGCAATGTGGAGCAAAATATTCCTGCCAAGGTAGAGGAATTGGGTTTAGACATTGTTTTTCCTAAGCTTTTGCACCAAAAAGGTAGTGGCACTATCAAACTTTCTATCACCGAAACAGAAAAACCTGAAGACTTTGTAATCCTCAAAGCCATTGTTTTTCCTTATATCAATTTGGTGTGGTTGGGCAGTATTATATCTGTAATTGGCTTCCTGATGAGCATGCGTCAACGTTGGCAAGAAGGCAAACGACGCTCCGCCACCGCATAATAGCACCAACTGTTGTCTTTGTTTATTATTTTTTAATTACCTTCATCTATCCCACAAAAAATTATGCCTACCCATAGCGAAATACAAACCCTTCTCGCCGAAATTGAACAGAACAATCCGCAAACCGCCCCCGAATTAGAGCAGTTTCGCCTCGATTATATCGGTTCAAAAGGCAAATTAAAGGCTTTGTTTGAAGTCTTAAAAACCTTGCCACCCGACGAAAAGAAAACTTTCGGGGCAAATGTCAATCAAGTAAAACAAGCCGCCGAACAAAAATATCAACAACTCAAAGAACAGTTAAGCGAAGTGGTGGATAATACTGCCGCACCCGCCGACCTCACTATGCCCGCACAAACTACGCGGCTCGGTAGCCGTCATCCGATTAGCTTATTCTTACACCGCGCCGTGAGTATCTTTCGCAGCATTGGCTTCCAAATCGCTGATGGTCCCGAAATAGAAGATGATTGGCACAATTTTACTGCCCTCAACACTCCCGAAGATCATCCCTCACGCGACATGCAAGATACTTTTTACATACAAACAAATCCGGCTGTCTTATTGCGTACTCACACCTCTCCTGTTCAGGCTCGCTATATGAAAAAAAATCAGCCGCCTATCCGAATCATCGTACCGGGACGTGTCTATCGCAACGAAACCATCTCGGCACGGTCGCACTGTCAGTTCCACCAAATCGAAGGCTTATATGTGGCAGAAAATGTTTCTCTTGCCGATTTGAAACAGACTATCCTCTATTTTGCCCGTCAAATGTTTAACAAAGACGTACAAATTCGCTTGCGTCCGTCTTTCTTCCCCTTTACTGAACCTTCCCTCGAAGCCGATGTCACTTGTTTTATCTGTCATGCCAAAGGCTGTCCGGTTTGTAAGTATTCGGGTTGGGTAGAAATACTTGGCGCAGGCATGGTTGACCCTAATGTATTGGAAAATTGCGGTATTGACTCCCAAAAATACACAGGCTTTGCCTTTGGTATGGGTATCGAACGCACCACCATGCAAATCTATGGCATTAAGGACATTCGCTTATTGTATGAAAATGATGCCCGTTTTTTGCGTCAATTTGCAGGCAGTTTATAACAAATAGGCAGTAAAACATTTCCTACCGCCTGCTTGTATTATCCCATAAAAAACATCTTTTTTCACAAGGCACTATCACCCTTCTATGCCGATAGTGCCTTGTTTTTTGTTGACAAAAAAGCAAATAAAATCCACCAACTGCCAAATTTTTAGTATCTTTGCACCATTAAAACTGTAAAAACAAGGCAAAAAAAACCCTAAATCAACTATCCGTACCATCATCTCAATATAAAAACCCAAATATGTTAGAACAAAAAGACCTTATCCAATTTTTAAGCTCCCACAAGCAACAATGGTTTGCAGAGTTTCGCCTTACTAAATTAGGTTTGCTCGGTTCTTTTGCACGCAATGAAGCCACAGAACAAAGTGATATTGATATTATAGTAGATTTCTTGCCCAACACACCCCATTTGACCGACAAAAAAGCTGCTATTAAAGAAATCATCTCACAGACTTTTCATCGAAAAGTCGATATCTGTCGTGAAAAATACCTTAAACCCTATTATAAAGACCATATCCTTAAAACAGTTATCTATGTTTGAAAAAGACACCGCTAATTTATTGCTTATAGTTGATAGTTGTCAAAAAATACAAAAGTTTGTCGCTACAATAGCGGACGCAGATGTTTTTTTCGAAGACAACAAAACCTTTGATGCTGTTTTAATGAATTTTGTAATTATCGGCGAAAGTGTAAACCGCCTATCAAATGAATTTAAAACAGCTACACCACATATCCATTGGAACAAAATAAAAGCATTGCGAAACTTAGTTGCTCATGACTATTTAGGGGTTGATGCAGAGGAAATTTGGCAAATTATACAAAACCAAATTCCTGTTTTGTTGACAGATATTACTCTTTTGCTAGACTAATTCTTGTTTCTTTGATTAGAAAATACACCAATGTTTTATCATCATTTCAATATTTATACCAACAATACCATAAATAAAATCTTTTGTAGCGATGCTCTAAAGGCACTATCGCCCTTCTATACCGATAGTGCCTTGTTTTTTGTTGACAAAAAAGCAAATAAAATCCACCAACTGCCAAATTTTTAGTATCTTCGCATAACTAAAAATATCCAAACCAAACAATTATCTACGCCATGTATGCCTTAATATTACTAACTCATCATGCATACCGAGCTGTGTTACAACAAAAAGGCTTTATTTAATTTTTAGCCCCCCACAAACAACAATGCAGCGCCTATATCCTTAATTTCAGGTTATTTCGCAGGAACAGGAACTACTTCTGTAGTGGCTATGCAAACCAAAAGAAATTCCATAGCTATCGAAATAGACCCTCACAATGTAAGTTGTATTAATGAACGTTTGAACAGCATAAGAGAAGCTGACCGCATACAAAAATACTATCCCGATTATCTTTGTACAGAACACTTAGCCGAAATTTGGGGCGAAGACCTTGATATTGAACTAAAGAAAAACCCTATATTGCCTGACATTTTTAGTATTGCTGTTCCATTTTAACTATTCTATCGACATAAATTATTGTTCTCGTGGCGGGTTTTATGGATATGTTGCTGTATTGGAACGCTTTGTTTGGGTGGCGAAGCGCGTTAGGGATGCGGAGGGTGGCGTTAGCCAGTGCGTAGCTTGTCGAAGCACCGTAGCGGCAGCGAAGCCCATAGCAGCCCGACCGTTAGGGAACGCCCAAAAAATCAGTATCATCTAATATTTCCGACTGCTTATCCCATAAGGAACACTACTATTTAATGATATAGGTTATATATTGTGTTAGGGAGAAAGTAAGGTGCTTTGCGGACGCATAAACTTCCAATAAGTCATATTGTAAACCACAAAATTTGTCGTTATGCCTTTATTGTGTTAATTTTTAACCCTTCGGGGGTTTTGAACCCCCGAAGGGTTGAAAGTTGAAATCTTTTGCGGGTTTTGAATCCCCGAAGGGTTGAAAGTTAAAACCTTTTGCGGGTTTTGAACCCCCGAAGGGTTGAAAGTTGAAACCTTTTGCGGGTTTTGAACCCCCGAAGGGTTGAAAGTTAAAACCTTTTGCGGGTTTTGAACCCCCGAAGGGTTAAAAGTTGAAACCTTTTGCGGGTTTTGAACCCCCGAAGGGTTAAAAGTTGAAACCTTTTGCGGGTTTTGAACCCCCGAAGGGTTAAAAGTTGAAATCTTTCGGGCTTTATTAATACTGTTCTATAGGTCATTGATTTTGATGTTAGCTTCTTTTTTTTCTGATATTTCCCGCTATAAAAAGCAGAATAACTTTTGTGTTGTCATTCCCGCATTATCTCGTGTTATAGCTCCACCACTCAAACACAAACCCAATACCGTCTCCTCCCCTCTCCCACTCCCTATCCCCCTTTGCTCCCATTGCTGCAAAAGGGGATGTTTTATTTATAACACAAACTACAGCATATACACAGAAAATCGTACTTTTGCACACAAAATCCCATAATGAACATGAACGGTCAACTACTTTGGGGTGACAACCTCACTATTTTGCAACAGATACCCGACAATATTGCCGATATGGTATATATTGACCCTCCTTTTTTTTCTAATAAAGACTACAAAACCTATAACAAAACCGATGGCAGCCTTTCTGCTTTTAGCGATACGTGGAAAGGTGGTTTGACCGACTATTTGCAATGGCTACACACCCGAATTAAGGAGGTCTACCGCTGTCTAAAACCCGACGCTACCTTGTTTTTGCATTGTGACTGGCATGCCGATGCCTACATTCGCACTCAAATACTCGACCCTATCTTTGGTACAAAACAATTGCTCAACGTTATTGCTTGGTGCTACAACATGGGCGGACGCAGTTCAAACTGTTTTGCTCGCAAAAAGGATACTATATTTTGGTATGCCAAAGGTAAACAATGGACTTTTTGTGCTGATGCTATCAAAATCCCGATGGACAGCGGCACCAAGAGTTTTGGCGGTAAGCTTTTGACCGATGCGGACGGGCGCGTGTATCGCGAAGTCTTTGGCAGCAAAAACAGCAAAGGCGAAAAGCGCTATTACCGCTACTATTTGGACGAAGGCAAGGTTCCCGAAGATTGGTGGATAGACATTAACTCTTTGCAGGCAAGCCACAGCGAGCGTTGCGACTACCCCACCCAAAAACCCGAAGCCTTATTGGAAAGAATTATTTTAGCCTCCACCCAAAAAGGTGCTGTCATCATAGATCCTTTTGTTGGCAGCGGAACGAGTGTGGTCGTGGCGGAGCGTTGGCAACGCCAATGGATTGGTATAGATTGCTCGGAGGCGGCTATACAAACCACTTCGATGCGTCTCAAGGCTTTGTCGGCTGATTTTCGTTGCTCATCCACCTACACAAGCCCCTCCGCAACATGATTACCCGAAAAATTGTCGCATATTGCTCGCTGTTGCTCTATCTAAGCACCTTTTTTGTGGCTGCACAAAGCCCACGCCTCCAAACAGAGTGGATAGCGGGCATTAGCACTGCCATTGGTAGCCAGTCGAGCAAAATTGGTGTTCATGCCAGCGCCCGTATTGGTTATGAACACCTACAAATCAATGTAGGATATCGATGCCATTATGCTTGGAAAGACGTGGGTCCCTCCTTGAGGCGATGGCAGCAGCAGTACTACGTCGGTGGTGTGGTGAGTTGGGGGCAGCGTTTTTGGCAACAGCCAAATCCTTTCTATGACCTCTTGAGCCACCCGCTTCGTCAGGCATATAGCCTTGGGTATAGCTTCATTGTTTATAAGGACAACATACATACGTCACAAAAAAGTGGACAAATTGCCGCGCAGTTCTACCGTTGGACGTGTTTGATAGAGAATGATTTGTGGGGAGGCAAAGGTGGCGATAAGTTTCGGACGGCTGCCCTTGCTGTATACTACCGTTATGGCGTTCAACAGTGGGGTATTAGGTCGGTGTTATGGACGGCGAACCCGCGCGAAAACGGTACGCGAAAGCTGCGCACACATCCGTCTTTTAAATCCCGATACGGTTATTATGACATGAACAATAAGCGCTATGCCGATGTGTCGCATGGCATTTTGGCAGCCCAATGGCAATATGCCGTGCCACGTGCTGGTGCATTGTTGCCGCGCCTTGTCGATGCACAGATAGGTATTGATGCCGAACAGGTGCGCAATTTTCTTCAAAACCGATTTATTCACGATATGCCTTTCGTGCCGAAACAATGGAATAAAGCCCGCAACCCACACATACCCATGCTCGATGCTAATGGCAAACCTTATTTGTATGAAGCGGGACAAAAGGTGCGTCCAGCGCGGTTTTGGTGGAAATTGGATATAGATGATGTGGGTTTGTATTGATTCGGGCTGTATTTTTTGTTTGTGTTTCATTATAATAACCGACAAAATGCTAAAAGGGATATGCAGCCGTTTGCATATCCCTTTTTTTGTGGATTTGAGGGTTGATAGTGTTTTATGTTGATAGTGTTTGGTAATAATGTTGCCTTTGTTTGCTTCCCCATAAGGTAGCGTTTCAAGCCTGCCTTATGGAGAAATGTTGCTCGACAAGTTTATTTTTGGTTTTATGTTAGCATTATTCCAACCTTGAAAGGGTGAAACGTTTATAGCAACCGTCATCGCCGCCCAAATAACATAAACCCTGAAAGGGCGAAATGATGATGTGGTGTTTTATGGTGGTTTTGTGGTGCATTATGTTGTGATAATGGAACAAACAGCCGATGATTTGCATAATGTCACCCTTTCAGGGTTTTTGTAAAATCCGTTATTTCTATTTTGCTATAAACTTATCACCCCTTCGGGGTTTATTTTTGGTTTATTGGGTAAAATATTGTTGTTTGATGATGGTTTTGCGGTGCATTACATTATAATAATGGAACAAACAGCCGACGATTTGCATAATGTCACCCCTTCGGGGTTTATGTAAAATCCGTTATTTCTATTTTGCTATAAACTTATCACCCCTTCGGGGTTTATTTTTGGTTTATTGGGTAAAATGATGCTGTTTAATGGTGGTTTCGTGGTGCATTACATTATAATAATGCGACAAACAGCCGACAATTTGCATAATGTCACCCTTTCAGGGTTTTTGTAAAATCCGTTATTTCTATTTTGCTATAAACTTATCACCCCTTCGGGGTTTATTTTTGGTTTATTGGGTGAATCGATGTTATTTGATGGTGGCTTCGTTATACGTTACATTATAATAATGGAACAAACAGCCGACAATTTGCATAATGTCACCCCTTCGGGGTTTTTGTAAAATCCGTTATTTCTATTTTGCTATAAACTTATCACCCCTTCGGGGTTTATTTTTGCTTTATTGGGTGAAATGATGTTATTTGATGGTGGCTTCGTTATACATTACATTATAATAATGGAACAAACAGCCGACAATTTGCATAATGTCACCCTTTCAGGGTTTCTGTAAAATCCGTTATTTCTATTTTGCTATAAATTTATCACCCCTTCGGGGTTTATTTTTGGTTTATTGGGTGAACCGATGTTGTTTGATGGTGGTTTTGCGGTGCATTACATTATAATAATGGAACAAACAGCCGACAATTTGTATAATGTCACCCTTTCAGGGTTTCTGTAAAATCTATTATTTCTATTTTGCTATAAACTTATCACCCCTTCGGGGTTTATTTTGGGTTTATTGGGTGAAATGATGTTGTTTAATGGTGGTTTCGTGGTGCATTATGTTGTAATAATGCGACGAACAGCCGACAATTTTCAAAATATCACCCTTTCAGGGTTTCTGTAAAATCCGTTATATCTATTTTGCTATAAATTTGTCACCCCTTCGGGGTTTATTTTTGGTTTATTGGGTGAAATGATGTTGTTTAATGGTGGTTTCGTGGTGCATTATGTTGTAATAATGCAACGAACAGCCGACAATTTTCAAAATATCACCCTTTCAGGGTTTTTGTAAAATCCGTTATTTCTATTTTGCTATAAACTTATCACCCCTTCGGGGTTTATTTTGGGTTTATTGGGTGAAATATTGTTGTTTGATGGTGGTTTCGTGGTGCATTATGTTGTAATAATGTAATGAACAGCCGACAATTTGCAACATATTACCCTTTCAGGGTTTCTGTAAAATCCGTTATTTCTATTTTGCTATAAAATGTCAACCCGTTTGGGGTTTATTTTTGGTTTATTGGGTGAAATGGTGTTGTTTGATGATGGTTTCGTGGTGCATTATGTTGTAATAATGCGACGAACAGCCGACAATTTGCAACATATCACCCTTTCAGGGTTTTTGTAAAATCTATTATTTCTATTTTGCTATAAACTTATCACCCCTTCGGGGTTTATTTTTGGTTTATTGGGTGAAATGATGTTGTTTGATAGTGGTTTTGTGGTGCATTATGTTGTAATAATGCGACGAACAGCCGACAATTTTCAACATATCACCCTTTCAGGGTTTCTGTAAAATCCGTTATTTCTATTTTGCTATAAACTTATCACCCCTTCGGGGTTTATTTTTGGTTTATTGGGTAAAATGATGTTGTTTAATGGTGGTTTCGTGGTGCATTATGTTGTAATAATGTAATGAACAGCCGACAATTTGTATAATATCACCCCAATAATGCACCAACTAACGCCAAAGGTGTTAAACATAAATAGCCAAATGTACAATAACCAACACGCATTCCAACCCTGAAAGGGTGAAACGTTTATAGCAACCGCCACCACCGCCCGAATAACACAAACCCTGAAAGGGTGAAATGATATTGTGTTGTTATTGGGTGAAATGGTGTTATTTAATGGTGGTTTCGTGGTGCATTATGTTGTAATAATGCGACGAACAGCCGACAATTTGCAACATATCACCCCAATATTGCACCAACCAACGCCAAAGGTGTTAAACATAAATAGCCAAATGTGCAATAAACAACACACATTCCAACCCTGAAAGGGTGAAACGTTTATAGCAACCGTCACCGCCGCCCGAATAACACAAACCCTGAAAGGGTGAAATGATATTGTGTTGTTGTAGGGTGAAATGGTGTTGTTGTAGGGCAATATTATTGTTTTTTGAATTACAATATTGTTGTTAGCAGGCGATATATTGGTTTTTAAAATGGCTATCCATATTAATAAAAATGCTTAATTGATGCCTTAAATAGGCATTATAATGCTTCAAAACCCTAACTTGAGCTTTTAGAATGATACATGAAGCTCACAGAATGACTACATGGGCTTTTAGAATGACTACATGGGCTTTTAGAATGATTACATGAGCTTTTAGAATGACTACATGGGCTTTTAGAATGATTACATGAGCTTTTAGAATGATTACATGAGCTTTTAGAATGGCTGCATGAAGCTCACAGCATGGGTTTAAAAGCTCACGGCATGGGTTTAAAAGCTCACGGCATGGGTTTAAAAGCTCATGATATGGGTCTAAAAGCTCATGATATGAGTCTAAAAGCTCATGATATGGGTCTAAAAGCTCATGATATGGGTCTAAAAGCTCACGGCATGGGTCTAAAAGCTCATGATATGGGTTTAAAAAACAAAAGCATTATTTAGGTAGCTCCTGATAATGTATCGGATAGAAAAAAAGTGAGCAAAACAAACCAACTTTTGTCTATCGTTTTTCAATATACCTTGTCAAAAAGAAAAAAAATGTAGCACACAAACCAACATATTCCCGTCGCTTTCCAACACACCCCATTAACGCAACAATATTAGGGCGTAAAACAGAACAAAGCCATATTGCTTTTTCAATACGTATACCATTTGTTTTGTGTATTGAGTTAGAATGTTCATTGCATCTTTACAAGTTTAGCTATCAATGAAATAACGAGTGGTGCAGTGACGAAAAGCGGTTTAAAGATTTTCGCTTGTGTTGCTATTGTCGCTGTGTCTATTTAATTTGAAACAATAAAAACAGTCATAAACACCTTGCTTATGGCAGTAGACAAGTGTGTGGGTTGTGGCGGGTAGTAACTGTTTTGTTTTGTCGTCTTAAATAGCCAGTATTAGCGCAACAATATGACATAAACGAACCTAAAAGGCAAATGACGCTCACTCAATCCAAGTACCTGCATTGGCGACACAGCAAGAATAAGCGCCAATAAGTGCAAAACTATCTGCATCGTAGCAGTCGCTATTGGGTAAGGCTTGCCCAACGGTGGGCGTGGCACTTGCGTCGTGATTAATGGCATATATCCGAACAAAAGTAGTAGTGGTAAGTCCTGCGGCGGTCAGTTGGGCAGCCGTAAAGGTGCCAGTGGTATTGACTGCTGCAATGGTGCTGCCATTCATCAAGGCATAGCTTTGTGTATAGTTGGTGTTGTATGCCGTTGTTGATACGCTTAGGTTGTTACTATTGCTTGAGCAACGACAAATAGCTGGAATAAAGTCTATGCTAAAACAATTGCCTGTAATGCTCGATACATTGCCACCTACGGTAGGAAAATTGGTGGTGCTTGCGTCGTGTGTGACGGCATACAAACGGTAGTTGCCTTCCGAAGGGCTTGTATAGGGAGCGGTATCATCGATAACGTTGCCGAGAGGGTCGGTTAAGTAATAGCGCGTTGTGGTGCCAGCACTTCCTTGCACCGTAGCCGAAAAGGTGCATTGCGCCCAACTGTTGTTAGACCCAAAACTAAGCAGGCAAATGGTAATAAGGGCTACTTTGGAGAGGAATTTATGAATATGATGTTTGTTAATCATGGTTGTTTGTTTTAAAAAATGAAACCAAAATAAGCCGATATTTTATTGCCAAGCGCCATTGTTAGCTGTACAACAAACTGCACAAGAACCACCATTGACGCTGGCATTTTGTGCGCCGTTGGTGAAAGAGGCAGTATAGGTAGCAACGCCATTAGCAGGGACATAAGCCACCAAAGTATAGGTAGTGCCGCTGCCCGACAAGACGATAGAGCCATCGGTGGGCAAAGCAACACCTACGGCACTAAACAAACCACTTCCACCGCTCAAAGTCCATGTTTCACCCGAACCGCTGCTGGTGATGGTAATGGTTTCGCGGGCATAAGTCACGCCACCAACAACTATACGGTTGGCACAGTTACATGGGTCGCTGATGATAACACTCACCGAACAGCCCGTAGGAGCTGCAAGGGTCAAAGGAGTAGGTGCAGAAACGCAACCGTCAACCGTTGCCGTAATATTATAGGTATTGGGAGCCAAACCACTAAAAATACCAGTCGCATTGCTCACACTCGAAGTCGGAGAGACACCCGCAGCCGTGTAGGTAGTGCCTGCGGCGGCAGATGGAGCAGTAACAGTAATCGTGCCTGTGGGTGCAGCACACGTGGCTTGGGTGGTGACGCTGGCGGTGGGAGCGTCAGGGGTGGGAGTGACGGTGAAAGATACGTCTTCGGACGTGGCAGCACACGCGCCATTAGCTGCAAGGCTGTAGCGAACAGTGACAGTGGTGGCGGTGCTAATGTTGGCAGGCGTATAGGTGCTGCCGCTAATGGATCCACCTCCTGCAATAATAGACCAAGTGCCTGTGGCAGGCGTGCCGCTCAATGTCTTGGTGCTTGCCTCACAAATAGTAGCGGTGGAGGTAGTATTATCGGCAGTACCGGGGTCGGCATCAACCGTTAAAGTATAGGTAGCAGTGGCAGCGACACACGCGCCTGCGCCGTCGGGGTCGTTGGTGGTGACGGTAACGGTCACACTACCCGATTCGCCTGTGGCAGGGGTATAGGTGAAACTGAAAGGAGACGAACTGCTGCTCGCACCCGCCGTAATGCTTCCTGCTCCATTCGCGGTAACAGTCACATTGCTGGCGTTGCTAAATGTATTGCCCGAAACAGTTATGGCACTTGAGCTACAGGTGCTGCCCGATGTGGCGAAAAGGTTAATGCTCGGCGCAGCGCCACAAGTACCACCAGCAGAGCAAGAAGCAACAGCGGCAATGCTACTGCTGGTAAAGGTGCAGGTGGCAGCAGCCGAAAAAGCAGCGGTAATGCTTGTGGTAGAGCCGTTGGCTTTTATTCTTACACCCGAAAAAGTATGGGAAATGGCAGTCGTGGTTAAGCCAACAGCTATGCTTGATGCCGTGTTGCTGCTATGCAAATCCGTACCGCTAAGATTTAAAGTGCCTGTGGTGGGTTTATTGGTAAACGAAACCGTTACATCGGCGGTATAGTAATCGTCGGTAGCATCGGCGGGCGTGCCGTTATCGTTGCAGGCAGACGCATTGCTCACCGTCAAAGCGCTAATGTTGCAATCGGTGGCTTGAAAACCCGATACGCCCGAAATATAAAAAGAAGATTCAGCGCCACCATTGCCATCAACGACCAAATAATAGGTATTGCCTACCGTAGCCGTGAAGCAGTGTTGTTGGTTAAGTTGTGAGCCAGATGTAGTAGTATAAATAGCGTCTCGCGGACATGATACGACGTTCCATTGTTCGCCATTGGCAGTACAAGTGCTGCCGTCGCCGCTCGGATTTGTGACAATAATAGATTGCAAACTAAAGTCCAAACCACTAATAGAGATGCAGACATTGGTGTTGGTGGGAGTGAATTTTATCCAAACGTCGTTGTTATTGTTAGCATTCCAAGCACAAGTGCCATTAGCAAAAGTAGATAAAGTCAAGTCGCCTTGCCCTGTGTTAGAACCCGGTGAATTAATTTCACCCGTCTTGCTGTTGGTAGAAGCACAGATAGGCGAACCTGTCCAAACGATAGGGGCAGCACAAGTATTGCCGTTGGCGCTTTGATCACTTGTAGTAGGGTCTCCAAAAACCAAAGAAGCTCCCGCAATACAAGGAGCAGATGCTGTACTTTCGGAGAAGATAATTTGCCAATTGCCATTAGCATTGATACCAGTGAAAGAGGAAGTGAGATTAGTGCCTGTTCCACCAAATTGGGCATTAAAAAAACCATAATTGCCCGATGTGCCTGCTGTTGCTCCGCTGGTAGGGTCGTTGGCAGTAGCGGGGTTGTTAAGACAAGTTTCGGAGGAGACCAAATTGAGGGTGTGAGAACCTGTTGCCACCGTTGATAAGCCACCATTATAGACACCAACACAAGTGCCACCGGGAGCCATAACACGAAAAGCCACTGCGTTCATGTTTTTTGTGCCGCTACCACAATCAGTCATTGTGACGCGCACCTGCGTAAGGGCAAAACCACTGCTCAATGTGCCGATACCCGATACAGGAACAGTGACAACATTGGGTGTTCCGCTACCGGGAGTAGCGCACGAACCGTTTGCTCCATCAACATTGAAAGGGAAAGTAGTGGAAGCATTGAAAGTTTGGGCATTAGCTGCAATAGCAACCAAAAGCCAGAAATATAAGGGTAATAATAACAGATAATGATCCGTAATAATGGTACTGTTTTTTGACATAGGGGATTTTTTTTTGAGTTTATACAATTGTTATTGCAAAACACAAAAGTAGCGAAGGTAAATTATGAAAAAAAATTTTTTATGGTAAATAACTTGAAAATATAGGGCAAAAAAAATACAGTTCACTTTCAGTATTGAAAATGAACTGTAAATAAAGGAAAAACACAAAATTAGCTGTTCTTTGGAGTACTTGCAGATGGGAAAATAACAAATCATTGCAAATATCGTACTTTGGGAGGAGTCGTGCTGTCTGTAGGATTTGTCAAGGTTTGGGAATAAGCAAAGATTTTCAAATACCATTATGTGCTAACTATAATGCCCTAAACCTGAAAGTATAGTAAGCGTAGAAAGGTGAGGAAGGAATTGGTGTTGGTTGCGAAAAACAATAGCAACATTAATTTTTCGGGAGTCGGTCTAAACAAAGCTAAAGCATAAAACAAGCAAACAACAGTAAGGCGAACGCAAAATACTATAGGTCGGTATCGAGCATAGATAAGATAGACTCGATGGAATTGCGGTCGCTATCTTTCTGAATGCTTTCTATGCCAACAATAGCGATGTTTTGAGAGTCGATGGTGAGTTCAAATCTGCCTTGTCGTGTTCTTACTAATAAATCTTCTTTCACAATTTTCTCGAAACCTGCGTCAATGAGTTGCGTATTAATGGCTTGAATAAGCGTATTGTTAAACATAGCAATAGAATAGCCGTTGAGGGTGGTTTTTTGGTGGTATTTTTTTTGCTTTTGTGCCACAGCATAGAACAATAGGAACAAAAAACCATTGACCAATTTGTAGTTTTCATACCGAAACGTCCTAATGCCGCACTTAGGCAAGTGTAACTGAAAAAAATAGAGTTGTTGCTCATAACCAATAGTGAGGTAATTTTCGTTATCAGACACCATAAAGTCGGAAGTGGAGTGGGAGAGGGGCATTATGCTTTCTGCATGATGAATAGGTGACAGCGTAGGTGCGATAGGTGATGTTTGCTCGAGCTGTTCTTGGAGTTGTTTGATGGTGTGTGCTTGTTGTTGTAGGAGTGTTTGCTGTTCTTGTTGTTGGTGTCGATATTGTAGTGCTTCTTGTTCGTGTTTTTGTTGGACGAGTTGTGTTTGGTGCATCAAAAAAGTACTTATTCCTGCCACCATTATCAGCGCAGTAAAACAAAGGAAACCCACAAAAATAGGAAAGACAATATAGGGAACATTATTGGCTAATAAAGGTAGGTATAGCAATTGATTGATAGCAATGACGATTTGTGACCCCACCAAAACGAAGAACACGGTATAAACAAGATAGCGGAAAGCAGCAGCAAAGGTTTGTTGATTAAACACTTGGCTAAGACGATAGCCAAAAACCAAAAGCACTAAGGCAGTAATAGCCGTTTCGAGCGAAATCACTATCGTTTTTCCAAGGGCGAGCCGCCCTATTTTCCACTCAAAAAGCAATGAAAATAACACAAATAAACCAGAAAAAAACAACACGACCATCATGGGAGTATATTCGGAGATGTATTTGTTTGTTTTATTGCTGGAATAGGTACTAAAAAAAGGTAAAGACAACACCAAGAACATATTGCTGACAGCAGATAAAATGCGCTCTACCAATATCTTAATGGCTTCGTCTTCATGTGAGGATACAAAGAAATGGACAGATGATAAAGATAGCGTAAAAAGTGCCAAAAACAGAAATAGATAGGCATTGGCATGAACAGCACTCTGTTGTTTGATGTGTTGCCACAATATTAATAGTATACTCCCACCAAAAGCAAAAAATATGGCAAGAGTAGCAAAATAAAAAGTTATTGTTTGCATGAAAAAGTTTGAGTGATAAACATAAGGTTATAAGATAGGGTTTGGGGGAGCAAGTGGATATTTGGCAAATGTCACTAAAGCAAAACTATTGCTTTTTTTTGCTGCAAAGCTAATTAGAAAAACGTTCTTATCAAAACGCTGTTTTTGAACAAAGACAATTTTATGGGACGCATGAACAATAATGCAAGGAAAAATAAGCACATATTGGGCAAAATAGGCGCTTTTTCGCCAAAAATACGTAACTTTGCCCCCCAAAAGACAAGGCGTAACTTTTATGCTTTGTTTTCTTGAGTCAATATACGAATATGGCGAGAATGGGCTACAAAAAATATAAGCATATACAACAACTTAAAGACAAATTTGGCATTGTTATTCGTCGTCGGGCATTGCTCGATACCATAGAACCCGTTGAGCCAAGCAATTGATTGTTACAAACGCTGCAATGGGCGAACCACACGGTTTTGTCAAACGAAAAAGTGAAATCAGAACGCATTATATCGCCTATTTTGACGGAGGTGCATAACCGTTATCAGCAAAGTATTAGTCTTTTTTCGGGAGAGGAACTGAATATTCAGCCCGAAAATAACCTTAATGGCGCTTGTGATTTCTTTTTTTGCGCTTCTCCTGATGCCTATTTGCTCGAAGCACCTATCATCGCCCTTGCCGAAGCCAAAAATGAAGATATGGATTATGGTATAGCCCAGTGTTCGGCACAAATGATAGCCGCTCAACTATTCAATCGGCGCGAAGAACGTGCTATTGAGCATATTTGGGGTTGTGCTACGACAGCGCATGAATGGCGCTTTTTGCAATTGCATGACAACCAACTGTACATAGATTCCGAAACCTATTTTCTACAACCTATAGCCACACTTCTCGGCGCATTTGCGCAAATTATTCAAAACAATGCCTCTGCATTTCGCTAAAACCACAGTAATTAATTAACGAATTATGCAAACATACATCAAAGATTTATCCCAACACGTCGAACAAACGGTTGTGTTGAACGGCTGGGTCTCGAACAAGCGCACAAGTGGTAAAGTAGCTTTCTTGGTGCTTCGCGATGGTTCGGGTTTTGCGCAGTGTGTTGTCGATTTGGCAACCGCAGGCGAAGAGAACCTCGAACGCGCCAAACGCTTGACCCTCGAAAGTGCCATTAAAATTCATGGTAAAGTGCTGCGCGACGAAAAACAAGAAGGCGGCTTTGAGATACAAGTGACCGACCTACATATCTATAGCATTGCCGAAGAATATCCTTTGGGTAAGAAGGAGCATGGTGTCGATTTTTTGATGAACAACCGCCATTTGTGGTTGCGCACCAAGCGTCAATGGGCAATAATGAAAGTGCGAAATAGTGCATTGTTCGCTATCCATCGCTTTTTTCAGTCGCGAGGATTCATGCAAATGGATTCGCCTATCCTAACGGGCAATGCGTGCGAAGGAACAACGACGCTTTTTGATACCATTTTCTACAAAGATGACCTGCCCGCCTATCTGTCGCAATCAGGACAGTTGTATGCCGAAGCAACGGCTATGGCAATGGGTAAAGTCTATACTTTTGGACCGACGTTCCGTGCTGAACGTTCCCTCACACCGCGCCACTTATCCGAGTTCTGGATGATAGAACCCGAAATGGCGTTCTATGATTTGGAGATGAACATGAACCTCATCGAGGAATTTGTTCGCACAGTAGTGACCGATGTTTATACGGAATGTAAAGACGAATTGGTGAATATTTTGGAACGCAAAACAGCATTGTTCGACAATATTCATCAGCCATTCCCGCGTATTGAGTATGACCGTGCCGTGCGCATCATCAGAGGCGAAGAGGAAGTAGATGGTAAAAATGCTATCAAAGAACTCGAAGCAGATTTGGAAGGCGTGCGACAAGTTATTGCAGATAAACAACAAAGTCTGGCAGATTATGAACAAAAACTGCAAACGCCAAACCTCAAAAAAGGTGAAGTGAACTATTTTCAGAGCAAAATCGATGGTTTGAAAAACGACCTAAAAAAGCTCGAAGACGATGCACGCAATATTCCGCAATGGTTGGAATCGGCACGCAACTTCCCGCCCGGCGAGGACTTTGGCGCACCCGACGAAAAAGCCCTCACACGTCTCTTTGACCTGCCTGTGTTTGTATACAAATGGCCTTCACCCATCAAAGCGTTCTACATGAAACGCTATGAAGACGATGACAACTACGTGAAAGGCGTAGACCTTTTGGCACCAGAGGGTTTCGGCGAAATTGTAGGTGGCTCGCAGCGCGAAGACGACATCGAAAAACTTATCGAACGAATCAAAGAACACGAACTACCAATGGAAGCCTTCGAATGGTATTTGGATTTGCGGCGGTATGGATCGGTGCCTCATGCAGGTTTTGGTTTAGGTTTTGAGCGGTTAGTGATGTGGCTCACGGGCGTATCGCATATCCGCGAAACGATTCCTTTCCCACGCTATTTCGGTCGTTTGTTTCCATAGGATTCTGTATAACACTATAAACAAAAATTCCCTCCTTCTGTTATAGAAAGAGGGAATTTGTTTGTGGGTTAAATTTTATGCCCAACCTGATTCTAATTCATCGTCCGAAAGACAGTTTTCAAATCGGATAGAGAACAACTTTTGTATTGTGGTTTGTAACCTATCAAATTATTTGCTTGTGTGGTGATGGTTGCCATCTGCAATTTGCCATTAAGCAATTTTACTGCCACTAAGTTGACCGATAATTGGCGTGGTACCCTGTCCACTCGATAGCTATTTAGGTTTTGGTACATTGGCAAAATACTTTTTAGGTCTGTTGCTACCAAATATAAGCGAACATTGGGGTCTGATTCCAGAATGCTGATCATTATTTTATCTGCATCAGGATAACTGAAGAAACGGTCACAGTTTATCCAGCCTAATTGAGTGATGTTGCTTACATAGTTGTTGATATATTCTATCTTAGCAGTGCCACTAACCAATGAGCGTTCAAGAACTATTTGGGCTATACTGTCCATAACAACACCATAATTTTCATTGAACCACTTGTTAATGTCATTATACTGGTTTTCGAATAGATCGTTTGAGGTATCCTTGCACTTGGCGCTATTCAGTTCACAGATGTTGTATTTGCCAAATATCACTTTCCGAACACTTTCCCTATTGTAGGTGGTTATAGAAACCTTTTGACAATGTTTGTTTAAATTGTATGCCATACTGTAGCGCAAATTAGCTACATCTTGTGGTGTGTTCAAAGAAATCTGTTGATATTTGGGGAATTCTTTTTGCCAAGCCAAAAGGGAAGTATGTAGAATTGCCACTCTTTCGTATTCATTAAGTTCGTGCATAAAACTTTCGTAAGTCGCCAAACGTTCATCTTTATCAGCATTCCATGCTTTGAGGTTTTGTTTGTATTGTTCTACTGCTTTTTGATGAGTTACTTTTTTTTGTTCATAATCTGCTAATTGCTTTTGGTAGTTTTGCATTTTTTTGTCATAAAGCTGCAATAATCGTTCATAACGGTTTTGTTTTTCAGCGTCAATAGTGGCTTTGGACATGAATAGGTTTCGAGGAAATTTGGGTTTATATCGTACATCTTTTAACTGGGGTTTTTGGGGTGGAAACGGTTGAGTTGGTGGCGATGGTGCTTCAGGCTTTTGGGCTAAAGACCTGTCATAGTGAGGTGGAGTAGGTTTGACTACAGTAGGTAAAGATGCTGTTTTTAGCGTCCACTTAATAGGCGGAAGGTTTGTTTTAGCGTTGGCTTGTTGACGCTGGTTTTGTGTGAAACTCTTTTGTGTGGCTTGCCAATCAAGAGTATTGTCAGCCTTGCGTATGCCGTAGAATAGCTGCATATCAGTTTCTTTTTTTGATGTAGGTATGGCAACTTCTATGCTACTATTGGCTTCTACCGATAAAGGCTCGCCATTGTAGCTGGCATTGATGTAGACCATACCTCCTGTTTCCAACATTTGTCCATCACTTTGGGTATGTAAATTTTCCCACAACATATTGTCTACGCTTAGGGCTTCGCGCACTGTGATATTTACCTTATCAGCAGGAGATTTACCGTCGGAGGTTACAAAGCAATTGGCAGGAATAAAGAATTGCGTGCCATTTTTGGCATAAATGTAACGGTCATGGGTAGGGTCGATGGTGAAGTGTTGTTCGTTGTTAGCTGCGACACGTTGGAAAACTTGTTCCAAATTGTCAAACCAATAATAGTGCAGTTCAATATCCACGCGTCGATTCAGTTGCTGCCCTTCGGCTGTGTTATTATCATAACCGGCTGCTGTTTCGCCTTTGGCTTCGCTGCGTATGCGTATGGCAGCCATTTTTTGTTGGGTAAGATAATCAAAAACACTTTGGGCGCGAGCTTGAGCAAGTGTTTGGTTGTAAGATTCACTACCACGACTATCTGTGTGCGCCACAATCTGCACTTCATAGTCCACATAGCTTTGGGCTTGTTGTACTAAATGGTCTAAACTTGCCTTTGAATCGGGGCTTAATTCATGGCGAGCTGTTTCAAAATAAATTTGGTGTAGTGTAACAGCTTCATTTTGAGCCAATAATAAGGTCGTACAACAACATAAATAAATGCTAAACAGTTTCTTTTTCATCTTGTAGAACGTATTTGAGTTTTTAAAAACACCATTTAAAACGTTACCTTGAACATTTTAGTATAAACAGCTAAAAAATAATAGCTATTTTGCTCAAAATTTCTCAAAAATGACAAGAATATAGTAATTTTGCGGCAAAATTTTTCACCATGCACCCAAAAACCATTTAAATCCATAAGACCTATCATGAGAAACTGTTACCTATTTGTAACATACACTATCATTACCCTATTTTTATCTATAACTGCCGCCGCACAAGGCAACACTTGTGCCGAAGTACAACCCTTTTGCACCGACTCGGGCGTAACCTTTCCCGCAGGTACCAATGTTCCTCAAGCCTCAGTAACAGACCCCGGTAATAACTACGGCTGTCTTGGTACACAACCTAATCCAGCTTGGTATTATCTACAGATAGCACAAAATGGGCTTATCGAGATTTTACAAACCAATTCCACTAATGTTGATGTAGATTTTGCATTATGGGGACCTTTTAACAGCTTATCAGATGCCAGCGAACAATGTGGGTCGTTGGGCGAACCTATTGACTGTAGCTATAGTCCTTCACCAGTCGAGACGATTACCATAGCAGACAACCAAATAGGAGATGTGTATATTTTGTTGATTACCAACTTTAGTAATCAACCTACCGAAATCAATGCCGTACAAGACAACGGAACAGGAGCTACCAACTGTAGTATTTTGTGTGGACTAAATGCCGAAATAGAAGCACCTTTGTGGGTCTGCAATGATGGAACGCTTAACCTTAACGTAACGGTCGACTCCATCGATGCTAACACTACCTACGCATGGACAGGTCCCAACGGCTTTACTTCCACTTCGCAAAACCCCAGCATTACCAACATGGGTGCTGCACAATCGGGAGAATATAGCGTAGTAGTGACTATTGGAGACTGCTATACCGACCCTGTTACCGCAACCATCAATGTTCTTAACCCCGCCGTATTGCCGACCGTTAACTCGCCCGTTTGTACGGGTAGTACGATAGAATTTGTTACCGCTGCGGTACAAGTTTCTCCTGCAACCGTTTTTAATTGGACTGGTCCTAACGGTTTCACGGGTAGCGGGCAGTTGCTTTCTGTTCCCAATGCTACGGCAACTATGAACGGAACATATACCGTTGTTGCCAACGATGCGGGTTGTTTGTCGCAACCTGCAAGCGTCGAGGTAGTGGTATCAGGCATTGAGGCACAAGCAAGTCTGCCGCAAGAGGTGTGTGCAGGAGCAGCCTCCGCAAGTGTGTCGGTTAGCGCTCAAAATGGTATAGATCCCTATACTTATCTTTGGTCGTCGGGCGAAACAGATAGTTTGTTGACGGAGGTAAGCGATGGAAGCTATCAAGTGACCGTGACCGATGCTGCCAATTGTACGGCTACTGCTATGGCAACAGTGACCGTCTTTCCGCCTTTTGAAACCAGTATTACAGGGAAATTTGACTTTTGCGAAGGCAAAACAGCCCAACTCGATGCAGGTGATTTTGCTGCCTACCTCTGGTCAAACGAAGCCACATCTGCCACCATCAATCCTGATACAGCAGGCGTATATGTTGTGACCGTGACGGACGATAACGGTTGCACAGGCATTGCCACACAAACAGTGATACAAAATCCTACTCCAACACCAGTTATTGAAGGTAACTTATTTATATTGCCCAATAGCCTTACTGAACTTAATGCAGGAAATAGTTTTGTGAGTTATGTTTGGTCAAATGGCGATATTACACCCACCATTAGCATTGGCACCAAAGGCGAATATAGTGTTACTGTTACAGACTCTAATACCTGCACAGGGACAGCTTCAGCTAATGTTATACAAGTGGTGGCGATTATACCCAATGCTTTTTCGCCCAACAACGATGCCGTGAACGATGAACTTCGCATTGTGAGCAACAATAGTTTTATTAGCCAAATCAAATGGAGTATTTTCAACCGTTGGGGACAAAAAGTGTTTGAAACCAATGATATTACCGAAGCGTGGGACGGCACCTATAAAGGGCAAGAAGTTCCCAATGGGGTATATGCCTACTATGCCGAAGTAACCTTCATTAATGAACAAGCACAAATATATCAGGGCAATGTTACCGTGATTAGATAGCAAGTTTTGCCATTATTCTCTAATGAGGATTATGCCTCAACAAACATGCTTTTAGTGAAATCATCGCTAAATTCTACATTTTTTAACAAAACCATTTGCACCAATGAATCCCAAACATTATCTACTCATCATCTTATTTGCCCTTGTAATAGTTGCTTATTGGTGGTTCTGGGGCAGCATTCCCACCTTATTTCGGGCTGTTCCCAATAGTGCTATTCTATTGATAGAATCTAACGACATGAATAGAACAGCCAACAAACTGCAAAAAGCTGATTATTGGCAAGACCTTCAGCACTTCGAGTTGATACAAAAGGTGCAACAGGATTTCAAATGGGTAGATTCGTTGGTATTGTCTCCCAAAACATCACCTAAACGCTTGTTAGCATCGCTGCACATCACGGCAGCCAATAGTTATGACTATTTGCTCATTTTGCCTATCGACCTATTGGCACAACCTTTGGAAAATAGTGCCAAATTGTTGCAAAGTAAGGGAGCAAAAGTCACACAGCGCATTTTTCGCAATACTCCCATCTATGACGTTTGTTTGCCACACACCCAAATTTGTTTTAGTCTTTCGACGACCAATGGGGTACTTTTAGCAAGCATCAATTCGTCTTTGGTAGAGGAAGCGGTAAGTGAGTACAGTCGTTGGTTTCGTTGGTCATGTTTGGGCAGAAAAGTGCGCGTTCATCATGCCAATAGTGATGCAAGTTTGTTCATTAACGCTGAAAATTTACCCTTATTATCGTCCATTTTTCTAAAACCGACCCATTATGCTTTGTTGCAAAGTTTTAGAGATATTACCACTTGGTCACAATTCGATATTTGGTTAGAAAAAGAAGCGGTGCAACTGAATGGTAGCAGCATTTTGACTGACGAGATGCCAATTTTTGAAGGTTCTTTGCGCCAAAAAACGCCAAATGACCTTCGCGTGGCAAGCTATATGCCCCAAAATACGGCTTTTGCTTTGTGTTATGCTGCCCAAAATGCCTACTATGTGGCGCGCCGTCACACTTCTTTGTTCAACCAACAGTATTCGAGCAGTGATTTGCGGTGGATAGGTGACGAGTGGGTGTATGGCTTCACGGAGCCGGGCAGTGCCGATATTCGGCGTGAGAGTTATGTATTGCTCAAAATGAATGATAGCACCGCAGCAAGGAAATTTTTGGAGAAAATGGCAGATAAAAATGCTAATCCACAGCCTACGCCTACCATTACTATGGGTAAGCAAAAATTACATCCTATTGCGGCAAATCTTTTGGTCGAACATCTCTTTGGCGAAGCTATTGGAAAGCAATTTGCGGGAGCGTATTATGCTTTGGTAGGTGATTTTGTAGCGATTGCAGGTAGTAGTGAGTATTTGCAAGTATTGCTCGAAAAACAGCAACAGCAACACACCCTCGCCACCATTCCGCATTTGCAAAAAAATATGATTCGTTGGCAAACGGACAATAATGCCTTGGTCTATCTTAATCCTTATTTAGGAAAAGAATGGTTGCGGGGTGTGAGTAATCCACAATTTGAACGCAGCATAGACGAAAAAATGGCTTTATTGCAGCCTATTTCACCGCTGTTGTTGGCATTTAACCGCGAGAAAAACCAAATCCACACCCAAGGTATGTTAGGATATATGCGCGGAAATGTTGCATTGGATAGCACTCAAAAAGCTGCAAAAAGTGCTAAAACACCCACTTTGTTGTGGAACACTAACTTGGACGCACCCGCTGCTTCGGCACCGCAATTGGTGAAAAACGACCACAGCAATGAAACTGAATTGATGATAACCGACCAAAATAATACGCTTTATCTGTTAAGCAAAAGTGGTGAGGTATTGTGGAAACGGAAGTTCGACGAGCCGATTTTGAGCAAAATATATCAAATCGATTATTATGGAGATAAATCCTTGTATTATTTGCTCAACACGGGTCATCATCTCTATTTGCTCGACCGACAAGGGAATGAGGTGAAGGAATTTACCAAAAAACTTCCTATGCAAGCTACATCAGGTTTGTCATGCTTCAAATTTGCTGACGAAACGACCTATAGCTTTTTTGTTCCATGTGGGCGTGACAGGATTTATGGTTTTGAATATAGTGGAAAACCTTTGCCGGGTTGGACTCCGCGACAGGGTTTAGGCATGGTCAAATTGCCAATCAAATATGTACAGTATGAAGACAAAGAGGTGCTGGCAGTAATGAACGATAATGGCGATGTATACCTGCTTGACCGTCGTGGTAAACAAAAACACAAATTACCATTAGGGCAACGAATCATTGGTTCGCCGCAGGTGGATATGCGAAAAAACGAAGCCAAACTTATCGTAACAACTGCTGATAGCAAAACACACCTTATTAATGTAAACGGCGGTGGTTGGACATCGACTTTTGCCAAATTGGGTAGCAATGCCGATTTTATTACCGACAATTTGGTGGGTGATGCTGACGAGGAATGTGTTTTTATGACCGGTAATAAAGTATTGGTGTATGGTTGGGATAAGAAGTTGCAAAACAGCTATCAGTTTCCAGCTACCCAACAGTTAACCGATGTCTTTAGTGTTCCTTTTGGCAATACGGCAAAGGCAAAAATAGGTGTTTTAGACCATCAGCACCAACAAGTGTGGCTATTGGATAGCGACAATAGCATTCACAAAGGTTTTCCTATCGCAGCAACTACCGCTTTTACGGTACATCAGTTATATGGCAATGAGCAAGTATTGGTGGTTGGCGGTACAGCAAGTAATGTGGTAGCCTATAAGGTAGAATAGGTTTGGGGGAAACCAAACAACCTATTCAAACAAGACTAATTCCACAACTTTCAAAAAAAAATGAAAATTTGTAGCCCAACTTAGCAGCAAAGTGCGCAAAATTGCTTACCTTTGCTGCCAAGTTGGGCTGTTTTGTTTTTGGGCTTCCAAATAGCACTAAAACAAAGATATTGCCACATCTCCACCAAAAATTTAATTCAACCAAAATAGACTTTCTATCAATGACCGTTGTTTTAGAAAAAACCGTTTCTGTAGCACCTGCCACACAACGCAAAATCCGCAAAGTAGCGGTATTGGGGTCAGGTGTTATGGGTAGCCGTATCGCTTGCCACTTTGCCAATATCGGTCTGCAAGTGGTATTGTTGGACATTGTTCCCAACGCCCTCACACCCGCCGAAGAAGCACAAGGTCTTAGCCTTAGCAGCCTCAAAGTGCGCAACCGCATTGCCAACGATGCTTTGCAGTTTGCTCTGAAATCGAATCCATCGCCCATTTATAGCAAAAACTTGGCAAGCCGCATCACGGTCGGCAACTTTGAAGACAATATGTCGTGGCTCAAAGAGTGCGACTGGATAGTAGAAGCTGTTATCGAACGCTTAGACATCAAACGTTCTGTGTTTGAGCGCGTTGAACAAAACCGCAAAGCAGGCACGCTCATCACCTCCAACACATCGGGTATTCCAATCCATCTTTTATGCGAAGGTCGCTCGGAAGAATTCCGCCAACATTTTTGCGGTACGCACTTTTTTAATCCACCGCGCTACCTGAAATTGTTGGAAATCATTCCAACACCTGATACACACGCCGAAGTCACACGATTTTTGATGAATTATGGCGATTTGTATTTGGGCAAAACCACCGTATTGTGCAAAGACACACCTGCATTCATTGCCAACCGCATTGGAGTTGCTTCTATCATGACTGTTTTCCATGTTATGGAACAATTAGACATGACTTTCGAGGAAGTTGATGCACTAACAGGTACTATTGCAGGTCGTCCGAAATCGGCTACTTTCCGAACCTGTGACGTGGTAGGTCTTGATACTTTGGTCAAAGTGGCAAATGGTCTATATGAAAACTGCCCCAACGACGAAGCCCGCGCCATGTTTGTCGTGCCAGATTATGTGAACCAAATGGTCAAAAACAACTGGCTCGGAGATAAATCAGGACAAGGTTTTTTCAAAAAGGTGAAAGGTGATGGTGGAAAAACTATCCTCACCCTTAACCGCAAAACGATGGACTACGAAGCCCAACAAAAACCCAAATTCAAATGTATTGGCGATGCCAAACCCATTGACAACCTAAAAGACCGTTTGCGCGTATTGCATGGCGGTAGTGACAAAGGGTCAAAGTTCCTCAATACAATGGCATACCATTTGTTCCAATATGTATCGAACAGAATCCCCGAAATTGCCGAAGAAATCTACAAAATAGACGATGCTTTGCGAGCAGGCTTTGGCTGGGAACTGGGACCGTTCGAGTATTGGGAAACATTAGGTATCCAAAAAATGGTTAGCGAAATGGAAGCATTCGGCAAACGCCCCGCTCAATGGGTCTATGATATGCTTGCCAAAGGCTATAGCAGTTTCTATCTATCCGAAAACGGACAAAGAAAAGTCTATAATCCTGCAACACAAAGCTATGAAACTATTAGCGGCACCGAATCGTTCATCATTTTGGATAATTATCGCAATACCGCACCTATTTGGAGCAACAAAGGCGCAACGATTCACAATATTGGCGATGGCGTGTTGTGCGTAGAATTCCACACAAAAATGAACGCCATTGGTTCCGAAATTTTGCAAGGCATTCACAAAGCCATCGATATTGCCGAGCAACAAGGCTGGAACGGTGTGGTGATTGGCAACGATGCTCCCAATTTTTCGGCAGGTGCCAATTTAGCCATGATATTGATGCTTGCCATCGAACAAGAGTACGACGAATTGGATTTTGCTATCCGAGCATTCCAACAAACCACCATGCGCGTTCGTTATTCAGGTATTCCTGTGGTAGTGGCTCCGCGTGGCTTGACCTTGGGTGGCGGCTGCGAAACCACTATGCACGCCAACAGCGCCGTAGCCGCAGCCGAAACTTATATTGGTTTGGTGGAAGTGGGAGCAGGTGTTATTCCCGCAGGTGGTGGCACCAAAGAGTTTGCCCTTCGCGCCTCCGATGCCTACTATGCAGGTGATATTCAAGTTCCCGCTTTGCAAAACTATTTGATGCACATTGCCACAGCCAAAGTAGCAACATCGGCGCAAGAAGCCCTCGAAATGGGTATTTTGCGAAAAGGTATCGACCAAATTGTGGTCAATGACCGCCGTTTGCTCGCCGAAGCCAAACAAGCTGTATTGAATTTGGCAGAAAATGGCTACGTAGCAACCGCACCACGTACAGACATACAAGTCTTGGGACGAACAGCCTTGGGTACGTTCTATTCTGGTATCTCAGCCATGCGTTTTGGCGGCTATGCCTCTGAACATGACGAATTTATTGCCCAAAAAGTGGCGTATGTATTGTGCGGCGGCGACCTTTCGCAAGCCACCAAAGTTTCGGAACAATACTTGCTCGATTTGGAGCGCGAAGCATTTTTGCAATGTCTTAGCACCCGCAAAACATTGGAACGCATTCAAAGCATCTTAAATACTGGTAAACCTTTGCGTAACTAAAACGGCTGTTTACCTATTGCAAATGCCCTGCTCAACCAATGTTTTTGAGCAGGGCGTTTGTTATAGTACCTAAAAATAGTTATTATACCGAATTGAAACTACTTTTCGGATTTTTTGCACAGTATGCCAGCACGAACACCAATTTCCAAATGGTACAAATGGTGTTGATGGCGAAGCGCGTTAGGGATGTGGAGGGTGGCGTTAGCCAGTGCGGAGAGCAACGCAGCACCAAGCGAAGCGAAGCCCGTAACAGCCCGACCCGCAGGGAAACGCCCAAAAAATACTATTGCTTTAAATGCTAATTATAATCCAAGGGATACATAGCAAATTGCATCTACTCGATGGATTTTGCAACCACTTCCTAAACTACCAAAAATAATATGCAACGAAAAATACGCACCCGTTACGCCCCAAGTCCCACAGGTTTTCAGCACATTGGAGGCGTTCGAACAGCTCTATATTGTTATTTATTTGCCAAAAAACATGGAGGAGACTTCATTTTGCGCATAGAAGACACCGACCAAACGCGCTATGTGGCAGAAGCTGAACAATACATCATCGATTCGTTGAATTGGCTTGGGATCCAATGCGACGAAGGCGTACATGTTGGAGGCAATTGTGCGCCTTATCGCCAGTCGGAGCGAAAAAGTATGTATCGCCAATATGCCGACCGTTTGGTGGAAAATGGTTATGCCTACTATGCCTTTGATACAGCAGAAGCATTAGACCAAATGCGCCAACAAAACCCCAATTTTCAGTACAACGCAGCTACACGCTCCACGATGAACAACCAATTTTCGGTTGATTCTCCCACGATGCAACAACACATCGAAGCAGGTGACTATGTTATTCGATTCAAAATGCCTGCCGATGAAAAAGTGACTTTTACGGACATGGTGCGCGGAACGGTGACTTTTGAGACCAACGAATTGGACGATAAGGTGTTGATGAAATCAGATGGTATGCCGACTTATCACCTCGCCAATGTGGTTGATGATTATACGATGCAAATTACGCACGTTATTCGCGGCGAAGAATGGTTGTCGTCCACGCCGCTGCACGTTTTGTTGTATCGCGGCTTGGGTATTTCGGACATTATGCCTGTTTTTGCCCATTTGCCATTGATGTTGTCGCCCGACGGCAAAGGCAAGTTGAGCAAACGAGCGGGTGATAGATATGGTTTTCCAGTGTATCCTTTGGCATGGAAAAACGCACAAACGGGTGAATCATCTAACGGTTTTCGTGAAATGGGCTTTTTTGCCAATGCTTTTGTCAATATTTTGGCGTTCTTTGGTTGGCACCCACAAGGCGAGCGCGAAATATTTTCTATGGACGAACTAATAGCGGAATTTGATATGTCGCACGTGAGCAAACATGGTGCGCGCTTCGATTTTGACAAAGCTAAATGGTTCAACCAGCAGTATTTGCGCCAAAAAGATACAGCTACTTTGGCAGAACTTGCCTTGCAGGTGGCTCCTGCGGGTTTGGAAGATACCGCGCCCGAATTTTTGACAAAAGTAATAGATTTGGTGAAAGACCGTTTGACTTTTGTGTCCGATGTTTGGACAGAAGCGGCTTATTTGTTCAATGCTCCCACCAAATATGACGATGTAGCCGTACAAAAACGATGGAAAGCCGAATTGCAACCTGTTTTTGATGGCTTAATCGAGCATTTAGCCAAACAAAGCCCTTCTACAGCCAGCGAGTGGGAAGCCGCTACCAAAGCTTTTGCCACCGAAAACGGTGCGAAAATTGGTGAAATAATGCCTTTATTCCGTTTGGCATTGACAGGAAGTATGGCGGGACCAGGTGTTTTTGAGATGGCAGCCGTTTTGGGTAAGCGTGATACTTTGGAGCGCTTAGAAGAGTTTAGTAGATACATTTTTGCTTTTGAGACACAGCCTTCTGCGAACCTCGCTTTATCTGCTTCCTATCTTGAGAAAACAGCTATTGACCAACAAATTCGCAATATGGTGCGCGAGAATCCTGAATGGTTTGAAAATATTGGCGATGAAAAACAAAAAATGTCACGTGCATTTGTTATTTTGTCTACTGCTATTTACCTAAATATTGACAAAGAAGCAGCAGAACGAATAGTTACCGACGGTGGCAACGATCAAGGCATTGATGCAGCATTTGTGCAGGCTATCGATGAATTTGAATTTTTATTGGTACTTTTTCAAAGTAAATATGTTTTTGATTTGCGCAAAGAAAATCATTTTCCTGTGAATGCCATCAAAAGTATCTTGTCTAATTTATCTAATTTGCTCGATAAAAATAGTTCAATTCCTGTTAATTCGCGCCTAAAAGCCGTGTTGACCGAAGTTCATTCGCTAAAAAAAGCAGGGCAGGTACCGCGAGTAAAATTGGTGTTTATCAACAATGGAGAAAAATGGCAACAAGAAGGTGATGTTTTGGCAAAAGACAAAGACGTGGAATTAGTATACTTTAATCATGCCGCTATTATGGAGCGTTTGCGAAAAACGCGCGTAGTCGACACAACTTTGGCGTTTAAGGGCGAAAGCCTTATCGAAAACCTTAATCATCGAATTTTAGTGGGCAAAGTACACGTGAGCGAAATTCATAGACTTGTCGAAACGTTTGGAGAAAGTGTTTTTGATTCAAATGTGCGCGGTTTTCTCTCTGAACAAAATAACGTTAATGCCCAAATTCAAGCCACTTTGTTGGATAATGATGAATGCGAAAACTTTTATTTCTACAACAACGGCATAACTGCTATTTGTAATTATCTGACCGCCAATGGCTTTGAGCGAGAAAAAAATGTAGTTGTCAAAAAATTGCAAATTATCAACGGTGGACAAACTTGTCGAACTATCTATGAAACCATGAAGAAACATGGCGATATAGATTATTCGCGTGCTTTTGTGTTGTTTCGTTTGTATGAAATACCCGAAAACGAAGACCAAGTATTGAAAATAGCACAAAATACGAATAGTCAAAGCCCTATCGATTTGAGCGATTTGCGAAGTACCGATAAAAAACAACGCGATTTGCAAATAGCAGCAAAAGGTTTGGGATATGACTACAAAATCAAGCGCGACCTTAGCCCTGTTGAACCCGAACGCTTTGCTATGGCAACAGCCGCTGAAGCAGTTATGGCAGTTTGGAGGCGACAACCGGGCATTGCCAAGTTTCAGTCAAAGAACTTATTTAGCAAGTACTATGATAAAGTATTTTACGAGTTGCAAGCAGTGCAGATGATTATGGCTGTATTGATTTTTCGTTATGCCGACAACCAGCGCCGCAAAGAAAAACTTATACAGCAATATCCACACTTGCCATATAGTAGCTATTTTGTGGCTATGTTGTTGGGCGAAAATTTGTTAGAGGCACTACAAATGAAAAATTTGCAAGAATTAAATCACGAAAAATTTAGAGCCGCTAAAGAGTATTTTGAGCAAAACAAAGAAGGTTTGTTCAAAAAATCGGTTGAACAAATTAACCAAGCCTTGCAAGATATGAATCTTCGATACCCTAATATTGATGCGCGTCAATTGTCTGCCTACTTTCGTAGTCAAGATTTGTTAAGTTTTTTTGCCTAAATTATGTACCAAATGCGCCTGTTGCTTACTAATAGCAGATGGTTTTTTGCAGAAACACAAAATAGGCAAAAGCAACTTTTATGTCAACCAAAATCTGTTTGAATTGTTTACCAATAAACTATAACGTGTTAATGAAATCGTTGTTTTGTCTACACGTTCAGAGTGTCATGTATAGAAAAATGCCATTTTGTATACATGACCTTGCGTTTTGAGTGGTTTATTCTCTTATTTGCAACACCAAAAATCGTTACTTATGCAGTATAGCGACTTTCGAAATTTGAGAAGTGTGCGCCAAAAATTGGGCATTAGTGTTCATTTTACCACATGGTTGCCTGCTTGTCCTGCTGTTGAACCAAGTGCTTTGTTGGTACAACTATTAGAACGTTATACGCGCAATAGAACTGCTTATTTTAACGAAAAATCGCGCTCCGAAGGTATTGTTTTTCCCGTTCTTTCGGAGCTACAATATTTACATAATTTTTCTTTTGCGCTATATTCGGGTGCGAATATCGAGGGCGAGAAAGATTTGGGTTTAAACGGTGAATGCGATTTTGTATTGAGCAATTCCAAACAAAGCATAGAAGTAGAAAGTCCTATATTTTGTGTTGTCGAAGCAAAAGACAATGACTTAGAATTGGGTATTCCCCAATGTATTGCCCAACTTTGTGGCGTGGATTTGTACAACAAAAAGGTCGAAAACAAATCTTTGCCCATTTTGTATGGCGCTGTAACTACTGGCACGGAGTGGAATTTTTTGAAAAAAGAAGGTACTTCGGTCTATATAGATAGCGAATTTTATCCCTTAAAAAATCTATCGGAATTGTTGGGCGTATTGAACTATCTCATCGAAAACGCCATACAAAACGCAACACTATCCACCACAACCCACGTTTAATCTACTTACTTTCCCATTTCCAAAACAAAAATAATGCTCGGAATTTTACAACAATTATTATTCGTGTTGGCACTTGCGGCGGCGGGCTACCTATTTAGCCGAAAAGCACGCGAAATTTACCAAAATATTATGCAAGGTAAAGCCGAAAACCGCAACGACAATCCCAATGTACGCCTAAAAAATATGCTGTTATTGGCTTTTGGACAACAAAAAATGTTCAAAAAACCCATCGCAGCTATTCTGCACTTTTTTGTGTATGTCGGTTTTTTGCTGATTAATATCGAAGTAGCCGAAATTGTGTTAGACGGTATTTTGGGAACGCACCGTTTGTTTGCACCTTATTTGGGCGGAATTTATGCGGTTGCTATCAACTTTTTTGAGTTTTTAGCAGTAGCAGTTTTGCTGTCCTGTGTCGTTTTTTTGGTGCGCAGAAACGTTCTAAAAGTACCGCGTTTGGCACATACCGACCTGCATGGTTTTCCTGCCAAAGATGCTAACCGTATTTTGTTCATAGAAATAACTTTGATGCTTGCTGTATTGGTGATGAACGCCACCGACCAACATCTACAAGGCACATCGGAACATTATCATACCACTGGACATTTCTTTTTTTCGGGTTTATTGATGCCTTTGTTTGCCAATTGTAGCGTAACAACCCTCGAAATCATCGAGCGCTTGGCTTGGTGGGCGCATATTTTGGGTATTTTTGCGTTCCTAAACTATCTGCCATATTCTAAACATTTGCACATTTTGTTGGCATTTCCGAACAGTTATTTTGGAGATTTGGAATCACGTGGCAAAATCAAAAACATGCCACGCATTACGCAAGAGATACAACTGATGCTCGACCCTTCGCTGCCCACACCCGAAGAAGACCCCAACGCCGCTCCTGAACGATTTGGTGCTAAAGATGTGCAAGACCTTTCTTGGAAAAGTTTGTTAGATGCTTACAGTTGTACCGAGTGTGGACGCTGCACTGCTGCCTGCCCTGCTAATCAAACAGGTAAGCTTTTGTCGCCACGAAAAGTCATGATGGCAACACGCGACCGCATGGAAGACAAAGCCGCTTTTGCAAAAACCAACAGCAACGATGCCGACGACGGAAAATCGTTACACGACTATATTAGCATAGAAGAATTGCGCGCCTGCACAACCTGTAATGCTTGTGTCGAAGAATGTCCTGTGAGCATTAATCCGCTGACTATTATTTTGGAAATGCGACGCTACCTGATTCTCGAAGAATCAAAATCGCCCGAAGAATGGAATTTGATGTTTAACAATATCGAAACGAATGGCGCTGTGTGGAAAATGCCCGCCGAAAATCGCGCCAATTGGGTGACGGAACTATAAAATACTTTTGCCATGATAACACAACTCTCCCAATTAGACCTACAAAATGGACACTATAGTTATGCTGATTATTTAAGTTGGCAAATCCAAGAATGGATAGAACTTATTCGCGGCAAAATTATGGTGCGTATGTCAGCTCCATCGATGAGGCATCAAGCCATTAGTGGCAATTTATATGGTAATTTGTGGACTTACTTTAAAACGCATAAATGTCGTGTTTTTCACGCACCTTTTGACGTTCGTTTAGAAAAGAACCCACAAACTGCTGCCGAAAAAAGTTTTACCGTTGTTCAGCCTGACCTTTGCGTGGTGTGCGACCTGCAAAAGTTGGACAAGCGCGGTTGTGTAGGTGCGCCCGATTGGATTATCGAAATCATTTCGCCGAGTTCCTATCAAATGGATATGGTGACGAAAAAAGAGTTGTATCGCAGCGCCAACGTTCGAGAGTATTGGATAGTTGACCCGAATAATCGCATTGTTTGGCAATGTGTTTTGCAGGAAAACGAACGTTATGAAGAGCAAATTTTTAGCGCCAACGAAACGATTACATCGGCACTTTTTCCCGACTTAAGTATGCCACTTTCCGAAGTATTTTTGCCTGAAGAAGATTGATTTTTGTAACCATATAACACACCTACAATGCAAATTTTCGACGTAAAAAAATCCAAATACGATTTAGACCAAATCCTAACCCATTTTGGCTTATCAAGAGGCGTAGACTGTCCTATTCTGGACAACTTGTTAAACGTTACAGTAAGTAGTGGCTATCAATTACCTGAAATTTTAGATGAACGCCGTCATAAATTGCGCTTAGAAGGCGATTTATGGAACGAAGAAGAGTTGAAAATGCACTTTTTGTCCATCGTATTCTTGTTTTCAAAAATGGAAGTGGATAAAAAAATGAAACTTTTCTATGAACGTCCGTTGACGGCTACCATCGAAAATACACCGCTTTATGTGATTTGTGATGCGCTATTGGCAGCACCTTTGGGAATTAATACACCCCAAAAACCTTACTTTTTTTTGCAAGAATTTAAAAAAGGCAAAAAATCTGCTATCGATGCAGAAGGTCAAATGCTGACTGCCATGTTGATTGCTCAACACCTGAACGCCGATGGATTTCCGATTTATGGTTGTTATTTGCTGGGAAAACATTGGTATTTTACGACTTTACACGACAAAAATTATTGTTTTAGTAAAGATTACGATGCGACGCAAGCCAACGAATTAGCGCAAATCATACACATTCTTCAGAATCTCAAGCACCAAATAGCTTATTAATCCATTGCTGCTACTGATCTTCTCTCAGCTTGTTTTTATTTTGTAATATAGCAAAAAATAATATCGATATATGTCCGACCAACACATTTCCGTTCCATTTCTTGCCGACCTTGTAGCTGAAGGCAAACAGCCCGATATTTTGTTTTGGGTGGGTTGTGCAGGCAGTTTTGACCAACGCGCCCAAAAAGTAACTAAGGCATTTGTCAAGATATTACACCATGTTGGCATCAGTTTTGCCATTTTGGGTCCCGAAGAACTATGCACAGGCGACCCCGCGCGCCGAGCAGGTAACGAGTTTTTGTTCCAAATGCAAGCCTTGACTAATATTGCAACCTTGAACAACTATGGTGTCAAAAAAATCGTGACGACTTGTCCGCATTGTTTCAACACCCTCAAAAATGAATATCCCGATTTGGGCGGCAACTATGAGGTTATTCACCACACAGCGCTTTTACAACAATTGATTAATGAAGGTAAAATTAAGTTGCAAGGCGGCGGTTCGTTCAAAGGCAAGCGCATTAGCTACCACGATTCTTGCTATTTGGGACGTGTTAACAATGTTTATGAAGCACCGCGCGAAGTGTTGGCTGCCCTCGATGCCGAGTTGGTGGAGCTAAAACGCTGCCGCACGAATGGTTTGTGTTGTGGAGCAGGAGGTTCGCAAATGTTCAAGGAAGACGAAAAAGGCACAAGCCGTATCAACCAAGAACGCACCAAAGACATACAAGAAAGCAAGGCAGATTTTGTGGCAGTTGCCTGTCCTTTTTGCAATACGATGCTTACGGACGGCGTGAAGGAAAAAGACCTGCAAGACAATATCAAAGTGATGGATATTGCCGAATTGATTGCGGCGGCGCAGGATTTGGGTTAATATTCCTACAATTTGTTGGTCATATTACCAACTCCCACTTATAAGAAGGGCATCATCTATTCGCTTAGATGATGCCTTTGTGCTTATGTGTTTGAGTGGAATTGGGGAAGTAAAAATTTTTACTAAAAAACTTGGTTGTTTGGGGGGAAGTTTGTACCTTTGCGCCCAATTATAATTGCTGTCCTATGTGCCCAATTATAATTACCATCCTAATTTTTAGTGCGGTAGTAGTCTCCGACTGTTACTGGCGACGGCGGAGCCTTATACAGACCTTAAAAATCTGCGACAAACCTGAACAAGTTAAATACATTTTTTTCAAAAACAAACGAAGTTCGGATAGTAAGCAATCAATAACTATTTTAAAGAAGATACAATAAAAACATAACTCTACAAAATTATGAATCGTTCTTGGTATTTTTGTTTCATTGAAGAAAAATTAACCACCCTTGCCACAAGAGTTGAGTCACGAGGTAAGTTAAATATCCTTGACTTGAATATTCATTCCGAAAACTTTTATTTACATTTTTTTAATTTGCTTTTTGATTGGAAACTTGAAAATGAAAATGCTAAATTGCAAAATACTCCTGCTATTGATTTGATTGATAGGGCAAACAAAATATTTATTCAAGTTTCTGCAATCAACAGGAAAGATAAAATTGAAGGTACATTGACAAAAGACATTTTAAAAGACTATTCTGATTATAATTTTAAGTTTATTTGTATCTCGAAAGATGCTGCTAATTTGAGAACTAAAACTTTTGTAAATCCATATGGTATCAATTTTGATCCTAAAAAAGATATTTACGAATTAATATCAATTTTAAATATTATTCTGTCATTAGATATTGATAAACAAAGAGAAATTTACGATTTTATAAAAAAAGAATTGCGGCAAGAAACTGATATAGAAAAGTTAGACTCAAATTTGACTACGATTGTTAATATTTTGGCAAAAGAAAATTTAAATGAAAGCTCAGATTTGAATGCTAAGACTTTTGAAATAGAAAAAAAAATTGCATACAATGGTTTGAAAACTACAAAAATAACCATAGAAGACTATAAAATACATCATAATAGATTAGAAAAAATTTATAGCGAATTTAATAAACAAGGTGCTAATAAAAGCATTTCTGTTTTACAAAATGTGAGACAAGAGTACGTAATATTATCAAATAAATTTTCAGATGATGAATTGTTTTTAAAAATCAAAGATAGTATTATCGAAAAAATACGTCAAAGTGCAAATTTTGTAAAAACGCCTATCGATGAATTAGAATTATGTGTAAATATTATTCTTGTAGATGCTTTTATACGTTGTAAAATATTTAAAAACCCTGAAAATTACAACTATGCTAATTCCTGATAACATACATCCTGAACACACCATCTACTACAATAGTGCCTTTGTCTTGCAGTCTTTACAAAGCAAGGGCAGTAGTGATTTTCTTGATTTATATCAAGACGTAAAGAAGAAAAAAAATATGTCATTTTCTATTTTCATTTTGTGTTTGGATTGGTTATTTTTAACAAATATTGCAGAATTAAACAATAAAGGAGTAGTAAATTTATGTTCATAAAATCATTAACCATAGCAAGTGAGAACGAAATTATCCGAGAAATTATTTTTCGGAAAGGGATTAATTTGATTGTTGATGAAACAATAAATTTAGAAGATACTTCAACAGGCAATAATGTAGGGAAAACTACTGTGCTTAAATTAGTTGATTTTTGTTTCGGTGCAGAGGGGAAAATTGTTTACACAGACCAAGAAAATCCTAAAATAACCTATCCCTTGGTAAAAGAATTTTTAGAAAACAATAAAATTCTTATAACGCTTATTCTTGTTGAAAATCTTGATGATGCAAATGCAAATCAAATAATAATTGAAAGAAATTTTCTTTCAAGAAAAAATGCTACCAGACGAATAAATGAGCAAAATATTCAGGGTAAAGAGTTTGAATCGGAATTAACTAAGTTATTATTTCCTGAACATCAGGCAGAAAAACCAAGTTTAAGGCAACTAATTTCTCATAACATTAGATTCAGAGACGAAAGTATTAATAATACGTTAAAAACGTTAAATGCATATACTTCAGATGCAGAGTATGAAACTCTGTACTTGTTTTTGTTTGGCTGTAATTTCAATCAAGGCAATGAGAAACAAGAAATTTTAACCAAACTCAGACAAGAACATACTTTTCAAAAGCGTTTAGAGAAAAATCAAACTAAAAATGCTTATGAAACAATGCTTTCTTTTATTGAGGAGGATATACAAAAACTCAATAAAAGGAAGGTTGACTTGAATTTGAATGAAAATTTTGAACAGGATTTGGATAATCTAAATCTTGTTAAATATCAAATAAATAGACTTACTTCCGAGATAAATAAACTGAAAATAAGACGTGATTTAATCAAGGAAAGTGAGCAGGAATTGGCGGCTTCTATTTCAAATATAGATGTGAATGAACTATTTCAAATCTATATACAAACAACAATGTTGGTAGATAATATTCAAAAAACTTTTGATGATTTGCTAAAGTATCACAATCAAATGCTCAATGAAAAAATTAAGTTTATATCAAAAGAGTTGCCACAACTCGAAAAAGAGATAAACAATAAAGGAGAGCAATTAAAGCAACTTCTGAAAAAAGAAAAGGAACTTGCAAATTTAATTGCAAAAAGCGATACTTTTGAGGACTTGGAAAAACTAATTAGCAACCTAAACGAAAAATACCGACAAAAAGGAGAGTATGAAAATATCATACAACAATTAAATGAAGTTGAAAAAAATGTCAAAAATTACTATGAACAATTGAATATAATTGATGAAACACTATTTTCTGATGAATTTGAAAAAACTGTTAAAAGCCAAACTTTCAAGTTCAATAAACATTTTTCAGAAATTTCAGGTCAATTATATGGTGAGCAATATGCCGTAAAATATGACATAATAATAGACAAAAGCGGTCAAAAGTTATATAAGTTTAGCACCTTTAATCTGAATTTCAGTTCAGGAAAAAAACAAGGTGAAATATCTGCCTTTGATATTGCTTATATTTCTTTCGCTGATGAGGAGAGTATCCCTTGTTTGCATTTTTTACTCAATGACAAAAAAGAATTGATGCACGACAATCAATTATCAAAAATTGCTGAAATTGTGAATCACAGGAATATTCAGTTTGTTGCGTCTATTTTAAAAGATAAATTACCAACTGAATTAAATCAAGAAGATTTTTTTGTCCTTGAACTTTCCCAAAATGACAAATTGTTTAGGATAGAAAATCAACAAACATAGGTAGTAACCAAACTGTAAGCAAATAGGTAGCTACCGAAACAGCCACCAACATTATGTTTGTGAAAAGGTGCGCTAATGTGCGTAATTTAGGCTTTTGTACTTTCTATAAACTTTGTGTGTGGGGCAATAGTGCTCAATCCTGCCCTTCTCAGCTATTTTCCCGTTTTCAAATAATTCAACCAAATGTCTCCCCCCAAACCAAAAATTCCACGCCAAATTTTGCAATATTTCGCAAAATTTGGCGTAACTTTGCCCACCAAAAACCAACATTTATGCAACCATAAGTATTAACCATCACCGAAATAAAAGCGCAATATCCCCATCAGTGGGTGTTGGTGGGGAATTCTATCATAAAAGATACCAAACTTTTAACAGGTATTGTCTTATTTCACAGCAAAGACAAAAAAGAAGTGTGTTATCACGGTAAAGCATTGACAGAAAATTATGATAAAATAACCTTGACTTTTACAGGCGAAGCAAAAAATATTCGTAGAATAGACATTATAAAACGATTATGAAAACTTATTACTTTGACTTTTTGCGTGAGATAAAATTTTGCTTGGATATTTAAGAATGAGGAAATTACAATTAACAAATAAAAACAAAAATCGTCCAACACTGCACAACACGACAAGGCTATCGCTCTATGTGTGTGCCAACCGTTGGCTGCAATCATAAAAAAATAAAAATAAATGCTAAATTTGCAAATAGAGTTAACAAAATGGCTAAAAAGAACCAATCAACAAGGTTGACAACCCAACATAAAAAATCGCAAGGTGTGGTAGGCATCTTTGGTGACGAAGCAAAATTGCACGACTTGACTGTTGGACAAATTTCAAACCTTGTAATTACACAACTTCAAGCAGAATATCCGCAATTGACATTTCAATATAAAACAAGCATACGAAAAGAAGAGATAAACGAAGCCTTAAAGAAAATTGACCCAGAATTAGGGCAAACTCTTTTTGTTCCCAATTCAAGCATCAAACCCGATGGTGGAATAATTGAAGTAAAAGACGATAATGGAGAATGGAGAATAGTTTTAGTTTCGGAAGCCAAACATCAAGGGAAAGATGTTGAAAACATCAAAAAAGGTTTGCAAGTTGGCACAGCAGACAATCAAGACTTAATGGCTGCCGGAAATGCTATTGAAAGGTCGCACAAAAACATATCAGAAATTGCGAACTTTATGCTTTCTGAATCTCACTTTCCTTACGTCTTGTTCTTAGAAGGGTCAAATTTTTTGACAGAAACAATTTCCATTAAACGACCTGACGGAAGAATTGTAACACTTGAATACAACTCAGGTATGTTAAATAGATTAGACAGACTGACTTCGGCAAATTATGGAATGCCGATTAACACCAATTTGTGCGAAAATAAATTTGTTCAGCATAAGGACAAGACAATTATGCTTCAAGCAACATCTATTTACACGCAAGGAAAAGGAGAAAAGTGGAACAACAAGGAGATGTTTGATATTATGATTGAAATTTCAAAAACTTCTCTTAAAGTGTTGGGAAGTGATTTGTTTAATCAAATAACTAAGACTAAATAGAGGGCAATTATGGCAAGAAATGCAACGAATAAATTATTGCAAAAAGCAAAAAAGTCAAAGAGTGACGAATT
>JAEUUX010000211.1 GCA_016787295.1 Chitinophagales bacterium | reverse complement strand
GAGTGCATCATTGCCTACTTATAACCAAACGGGTCCTGCTCAAACCATTATTGCCAGCGTATTGGCAACCAATGGTTGTCGTAGTACTACCACCAGCGTAGGTACTACAACACCTGGTACTTGTACCGGCGCACCTTCTGCTCCCACAGGCACACTTGCCATCACCAATAGCACTTGTAGCAGTTGTACTGTAAGCGGTGGTTCTATATCTATGGGCAGTGTAAGCGGTTCAGGAGGTACATTAGAATACTCAACAGATGGCGGTACAACATGGAGTAGCACCTTACCGAGCTATGCTCCACCTCAAACTATTATCGCCAGTATATTAGCATCTGATGGTTGTCGTAGCGCTGCTACTACTGTAGGTACTACCGTAGCAGGTACTTGTACTACGCCTTCTGCCCCTACTGGTACGCTTGCCATCACCAACAGCACTTGTAGCAGTTGTACAGTAAGCGGTGGTTCTATATCTATAGGCAGTGTAAGCGGTTCAGGAGGTACAATAGAATACTCAACAGATGGCGGTACGACATGGAGTAGCACCTTACCGAGCTATGCTCCACCTCAAACCATCATTGCCAGCGTATTGTCAAGCAATGGTTGTCGCAGTACTACCACCAGCGTGGGTACTACTGTAGCAGGTACTTGTACTACGCCTACTGCACCTGTTGTCGGCACCATCACCCAACCCACATGTAGCAGTGCTACTAATAGCGTTGCTTTGAGTGGCTTACCTTCGAGTGGTACTTGGACTGTTACTGCCAGCCCCGGCGGTTCAACGATTACTGGTACTGGTACAACAGGTACGTTTAGCAATTTAGCAGCTAATACCTATACTTTCACAGTAACAAATACTGATGGTTGTACATCTGCTGCTTCTACATCGGCAACTATTAATGCCCAACCTGCCACGCCAAGCATTACTTCCACACCTACTACTTGTACAGGTAGCACCTACACCATTACGGTTAATGCTACTGTATCGAGCGGTACATTGGAATACTCAATTGATGGCGGAGCTTATCAAAGTAGCAACACCTTTACAGGTCTAACTAATAGTTCTGTTCATATCATTACTGTTCGCACTGTTGGAACAACATGTACAGCTACTGCCACAGGCATTACTGCTACTTGTGCATGTGCAGCTCCACCTGCTGTGAGTATTAACGAAACAACGCTCTCTACTTGTGGCACCACCAGCGTTACCATTAACTATAGCGTAACCAACGGTCCTGCCACATTGACTACCACAGGAACAGGAACATTCTCTACTACTACCTTAGCCGACGGCACAGGTACTGCCACCTATACACCTTCGGCAGGCGATGCTGGTAGCACCATCACCCTTACAGCTACCATTGCCGACCCTGATGGAGCAGGTATTTGTACAGGTGCCTCAGATATGGTTACGGTAACTGTTAATGCCCGTCCTAATGCAGTGGCAAGTGTAGGTAGTAACATCACTTGTGGCGGTAATATCAACTTAACGGCAAGCCCATCGGGTGCAACATCTTATAGCTGGGCAGGACCCGGCGGCTATACTGCCAGCGTACAAAACCCTGTTCGTACTACAGCTACTGCCAGCATGGCGGGCGTATATACTGTAACTGTTACAGGTACTAATGGTTGTACTGCTACTGCTACTACCAATGTTAGCGTAGGCGGTTGTAGTTTTGTGTTCCGTATTTCTGACCCTTGTAGTTGTCTTAACAATGCCACTACTTTGACCAATGGTCAGTTTAGTGAGGTTGTGACTGTATATGGTCCTGCGGGATTTGTTGTTCGTGCCGAAAGCATTACTGGTTTATACCAAACGAGCAGTACAGCTTTGGTAACAGTTCCATTTAGCACACCGGTTACAATGACCTATAATGGTTCGACAGGCTATATCTTGCAAGGGGTGCATGTCGACAATGTTGGCTATACTGTTGTTACTGGTATATATGAAGCAGATGGTGTTACACCTGTTGATTTAGACCCCGGTACTGCTGGTGTACAAAACACCATGACGGTTAATAACAAATGTGCTTATCCTAATCCTGATTATGCATTTGCTTCGAGCAGCATTTGTAGTCACCCGAACAACAATATCGCCTTAAGTACACTTATTACGCACAGTTCTGAAGGTAGTGGTACAGCTACATTCAGTGGTACTGGCGTTGTTGGTTCAACATTTAGTTCTACTGTAGCAGGTATTGGTGGTCCATATCCTATTACAATGACTTATACGGGTGCTACCATAAGTTTATTTGTTGATACAGATAATGATGGTACTCCTGATGCCAATAGTAGTCAGATATCTCCTGATGGTACTACACCTGCTTATCCAGGCTGTGTTCAACCTGTTACCAAATCTATCAGCGTGACCAATTGCTGTAACGCAGACGACGGTACATGGTAAAATAATGATAGGGCTACCGTCCATCAAAACGATAGCCCTATTCTTTCTTGTTATGATCCCTATTGTTATCCAAATAGCTAAATGCCAAACATTATTGCTTTGGGGATAACAATAGGTATCATAAACTTGAACTTCATCAATAACTCAAAATGGTTTTTATGCAGACATTGGTATAGATTAAGAAAAGGTTAAATTTGCAGGAGGATAAGCCAATAAATGACCAAAAGTCCCTACCTTTGTTCCTTGAAAGAGCAATATTAATCAACGCTGAAATGTGATAATAGTAATAGTCTTGCATAGTTTTGTAGGAATAATACCATAAAAAGTAAGATTTTTGTCTAATGAAATCATAATAACTACCGCAATTTTGTGTAATATAATGCTATTCAAAAGTAGGATAATGTTGTGATAAAGCACAAAAATAGCTACCAAACCTGCTAAAAATACTTCAAATGATGCGTTTAAGTAGCATGATATGCTACCAATATGATACATAAGCCATTTTTTTTACGCCAACAAATAGCAAAAATTGTACGCAACAAATTCGCAAAAATAACCTAATTTTACACCCAAATTGAGACCATCAGCTACCCAAACCATACTCCCATCAAAGTTGTTGTTGGTCTATGTTTTGTCATAGAAAAAAACACTTATCGACACACAATACTTGCAACACTTTATTGCACAATACTCCAATATTTATCACTCCATTCTTCATCTACTGCTATTCCCAAAGGCTACATCATTACAAACGTTCGATATGTATTAATGTGCTTATCCCCTCACTTATTGTCTGCTTATTGATTACTCACTTCTTTTTTCTAAAAAAAACTTATTCCTACACAAATCCTGCTTTATCCAAAAAAATGAAGCAGAACATATTATAATGGCTAAAAAACCGCTTACGAACTCATCAGCGGTAGGTCGGATTGTCGGAGGAGCGTTAATGTTTTTGTAAATGAGAAGGGAAATGTTCGGAGGGGCGTTAATGTTTTTGTAAATGAGAAGGGAAATGTTCGGAGGAGTGTTAATGTTTCTGTAAATGAGAAGGGAAATGTTCGGAGGAGTGTTAATGTTTCTGTAAATGAGAAGGGAAATGTTCGGAGAGGTACTAAAGTTTCTGTAAATGGAAATGTGACACTTTGCGCTGCTTATGGCATTCCCAAATCCCCTGATGGATATATAAGAAGAAGCAAAAAACACCTAAAAACCGCTATTAGCAAACCATAAGCAACTATCAACCTTATTTATTATAGAAACACACGCAATTGTCGGAGCTAAAAAAACAATAGAAACACTTTTAGAATAGTAATCAATCGTAATAAATTTTTTAACAATCAAAACTATCTTAGCATGTCAGCACCTACTAATCAGTTTCTCAATGGCACAGCAAAAAGTAATTATGCTGCCAATACCTTTTTTAGAGACGCTTTGTCGCGTCTATCTGCTTATGCCGTACTTAATAGCATCATAAAAATGCTATATGACCGCACTCTCCCTTTGTATGAAGTATGGGAACAAACCTATTTGGCTTGGATAGGTAGCAAAGGCACATATGCAGGCAAGACAGACGAATGGGAGGGCGTTGCGGAAGATTTGCGCAAAAACAAATACCAAACATGGCGAGCCGCTATTATTACAGCAGGTATTTTGCCTGATAGCCCTGTGTTTAAAATGTTGTTGCCCAACGGAAGCAAGTATTTTCAGGGCGGACGCTATGAACGCCGTACAGCAGAAGTGAAAACTTTTTTGGATCAACTTGGTGCTTTGAATCAAAGCAACTTTAATCCGTTTCAATGGACTGTTATGGAGGCACTCAAAGCCGATGTGCAGGCTTTTTATGATAAAATGTTTGCTATCAGAAACGCTCAACAAGAAACAGAAAAAAGCCACGACGATGCCCCCATTGAATTGGAAAACGCCCGCGTTGCTCTGTGTATAATGTTGCATAGGAATTTGGGTATTTTGATGGATACTTATCCCGAAGAACCCGAACGTGTGAATAGTTTCTATGAATGGATTTTGCTAAAAGGCAAATCAAAACGCAAAAATAGCGGTGATACGCTATCCAATAGTGCCGAGACAGATGACGAAGGCGATGTGCCAATGCTATAAATAATCGTCGCTAACAACAACATCTATGTACCTAACCCTAAAATTTATAAACCCAAAATAATGAAAAAGATTTTCTTTTTATTACTAACTATTATCCTTTGTAGTATTTGGACGCAGAGGATAATGGCGCAAAGTATGATTATCAACGAATTGTCTAATGGTGCAAGTGGTAGCAAAGAATTTGTAGAATTTTTAGTTACTGGTAATTGCGGTCAAACTTTAGATATTCGTAATTGGTATTTTGATGACAATTGTGTTTCACCGGGCGCAGCAAATGGTAATGGACGTTTTGCCAACATTGCTCAGTGGTCAGCCGTTCCTGTCGGAACACTCATTGTCATTTATAACGAAGCAGATTTAAATGCAGCTTTGCCCGCTTCTGATCCTACCGATTCTAATTGTGATGGCGTGTATGTTATTCCTTGTAGCAGCAATGTTATTCAGTTTCAACCAACAGTTTTAGCAAGTTGTGCTGCCAGTTCTTATACTGCTACTACGGGATATGTAACAGGTACAAGTGCTAGTTGGGGAACTGTTATGTCATTAGCAAATGCAGGTGATGCTTTTCAAATTCGTGATGCAAGTGGGAACATAGCGTTTTCTGTATCGTATGGTACGGCAACGGGTGGTACAGTTAGCACCGCTATAAGTGGCACAGGAAGTTGTTTTCGTTTTACGGGTGCTGTAGGCAGCGATCCTACTAATGTTGCTAACTGGACAGCAAATACCAACGCCAGTACATTAGATTCTCCCGGCAAAGGTAATAATTGCAATAATGCTGCTTTTATTGAGGCTTTGCGTACTGTTAAAGACAATGAGTTTAAAGTATCAGGTTGTTCCAATGTTACGAGTACTAATACAAGCTTGTGTGTAGGAGCTACTGCCTCAAAAAACTTAACTGGATGTACATCTGACAGTTATGTGTGGTCTACTTCTGATGCAAGTGTAGCAACGGTAAGTGGAACAGGACAAAGTGCTACAATCACTGCTGTAGGTGCAGGAACAGCCAACATTGTTGTAACGGTTACTCAAACATACAGTAATTTATATACGGGTCTTACAGGCTGCTCTGCAACACCTATTGTTAAAACAATGACATATCCTGTCACCGTCAACGCCAAACCCACTCTTAGCCTCGCACCAAGTTGTGCAGGAGGTGCGGGAACAGGTATTTTAACGCCTACTTTTACGGCTGGTGCAGGTGGCTCTCCAACCTATAATCCCGCTACTTTGACAGGTTTGGCAGACAATACCTATACCGTTACTGTTACCGAATCGGGTAGCGGTTGTACGGCTACCGCCAGCGGCACGATTAGTTGTGCTACCACTTGCGCTGCCGACGCTACGGGTTTTACTGCTACCGTCGACCCAACAAGTTTTTGCCAAATAGGTGGTATCCTATCAGGCTCAAGTACTACTTTTTCTACACCTAGTTTTGATTATGATGTTATCTACCTTTTGGTTGATGATGCCACAGGAATTGTAGTAAGCAGCGATTTTGATGTGGCAAGTTTAGTTGCTCCCGACAATAATGGTACAACCATCAAAACCTATAGCGTTTATGCTTTGGTATATGAATTGGCACAAGATGTTGTTATTATTAACGGCACCAGCACCATTATTGTTGGCGATGCCAATGTGATTAAAGATATTGATGGCGATGGTTTAGCGGCAAGTCCCACAGCAACAGCTTGTATGGATTTGTCAGCTTCGGCGGCTACTGTAGTTGTTAATCCTAAACCTACTTTGGGCGATGATAGTGACGACATCGTTTGTAGCGGAGACGGCGCAGCCATTGGTTTGGCTTGTGCTACAACAGGAACTACCCTTACTTGGACGGCTGCTTTAACAAGCGGTACTGCCACAGGTTTTAGCGACAATACCACACCCACAGCCGTTGATAATGACGACAGTACCAACGAAATCAACTCAACCCTCACCAATACAGGTACTACAAATGCTGTTGTTACCTATACCATTACGCCTACTGTCAATGGTTGTGTGGGCGACAACTATGTTGTTCCTTTGACTATCTATCCACCTTTGACTATCGCTACTACCGAAACTTGTAGTGGAACAGGTCAATATGATGTTAGCTTTACATTGGCAGGTGGTAGTGGCAGCGGGTATAATGTAAGTAATAGTACAGGAACATTGAGCTATACGGCGGGAGCTACCAGCGGTAGTGTAACAGCCATCAATGTTGGCACAAGTCTTACTTTGAATGTTATTGATGATGGATTTTGTACGGGTACTGCTACTGCCAGCATCACGCTACCCACTTTGAGCCTCGCACCAAGTTGTGCAGGCGGTGCGGGTACGGGTGTAATAACGCCTACTTTTACGGCGGGTGAAGGCGGCACACCAAGCTATATGCCTGCTACTTTGACAGGCTTGGCTAATAATACATATACTGTTACTGTGACCGAGTCGGGCAGCGGTTGTACAGCTACATCAAGCGCCACTATCAATTGTGGTACATCGACAACTGTAAGCCTGAATGCCGACCTAACAGACCCATGTTATTGTATAACTGCACCTACCTTAGATGCAGATAATAATGTGACTGCTAACGGTACTTTTGGTGACGAGATGATTATTACCACCAGCCCTGTTAACACAAACTTGGTATGGCAAGTAAGTACTTCTACTGCTACAAGCCCTGCGGTGGGAGCTACGTTTACTAATAACAATGATGGTACTTATACCATTAATATTGTATACCCTGCGGGTGCAAATGGTAGTGCTGGCTCTTGGAGCATAACAGCTACCGAGACGAGTGGCAGCGGCTTGGCAAATCAGACTATGTCGGGCGGCAGTGCTTGTGCCTACACCATTGGTACATTGAGCGATGTGATTGCTCCTGCTTGTTCTGCGACGGCGATTACACTTAGTGCTACACCTACGGGTGGTACATGGGGTGGTGCAGCAACAGTCGCTGGCACCTATACACCAAGTCCAACAACTGTTGTACAAGGTCCTTTTCCTTATAGTTATACTTACGATGCTTTCCCTGTGGTGGGCGCTCATGCAGCTTGTCCTTTGACTTTGAATGCAGATATTAGCGTACCTGCTTGTAATGCAAGTAGTTGCACACCCGCAGGCGGCACTTGGTAAATTTATTATAATAGCTATTCAACGTACAGCAATAGGTTCATCGGGATACACATTGAACAACCTACTCAAACGGTATCACTTAACGCCCGATACACAATCGCTGCTGTAGTCTGTTCTGTTTGAGCCTTTATGCTCGGTATCAGGTAGAACATCATTATTATTAAAAAACTAAGCTGCGAAATTTGCTTTTGGGTATTAAGTAGTAGCTTAGTTTACTAATAATAAAGACGACTTAATGAACAAAGCAATAGTTGTGACAATTATACTTGTGAATAGTCTACAGGCTACTTTGCTTCGGCTATTGTTTAAAATGTATTGAAAAAAGCACAATAAATCAAGATAAATAAAACACAAATAACAGACAATGAACAAAATTGACTTAAGGAGGTTACTCCTCCTGTTTTTCTTTTTTTCAGTCTTGCTTCTGCGCGTAGATTGGGCGCGCGGGCAGACAACTGTAACGGTTGGTGGCGGTGCTAGTGGTACATGTCCATTTTTGCCGACTGCTACATGGACAACTCCACCGACAGGTGTTACTTTTTCTAATTGGGCAAGAGGTAGCGGAGTTACTTGTGCAAGTGCGGCATCAGGTTTAAGTGGTAGCAGTTTTTCTACTACTTATGCTGCTGGTATCACAAATGGAGATTATTATACGGTTACCGTCACAGCAGATAATACTCATGCTTTTACTTTATCGAGTATTACTTGGCTAACAGCCGTAAGTAGTGGTACTGCTACTTTTACAGTAGCTTATTCTAATAATGGAGGTGCTGTTACTACTTTTGGGACAGTTGACCAAACAGGTACTACCACTAATACATTTTCTGGTAGCGTGACTGTTGCATCAGGAACATCTATTGTGATTTATCTTATCCCTACTAATACCGTAGGTGGAGCAACGGTTCGTTTCAATAATAACTCAACATTTACCGTAACAGCTTTTTCTGCCCCTCACTTGGTTGTAACAGGTACTCCTACTGATCATGGGTCGGTATGTGTTGGAAGCTCTGCCCCCCCAGTCACTTATACAATAACAAATAATGGAGCCGTAACAGCATCTGGTATTACGGTAACATCTAGCGACCCACAGTTTGTTGTTAGTAATTTATCTGCCACCAGTATTCCTGTGGGAGGCACTGCCACTTATACTGTGACTTTTACACCTACTAGTGCAGGAGTTAAGAGTGCTACTATTACAACTGCTAGCTCTACTTCTGGTACAAATACGGCTACCATGGCATTAACAGGTACAGGTTTAGCCTTACCCGCCCCTACCATTTCAGGAACAACAGGTGTTTGTGTGAATAGCAATACCACACTAACGCCCTCGATTACAGGTGGTGAGTGGAGTTCAGATAGCCCAAGTGTTGCGACCATAGACCCTTCTACGGGAGTAGTATTGGGACTTTCTGCGGGTAGTTCTGTAATGACTT
>JAEUUX010000196.1 GCA_016787295.1 Chitinophagales bacterium | reverse complement strand
GGAAAGAGTATTGACGATGGTATTATTGTAGGGCTGTATGGTTTGTGCATAAACAGTCCGACCCAATACGTCTATGATGCTCAACTGTAGCGGTTCGTGCCATTGGGTTTGTATTTGCACCTGACCAGTAGAAGGGTTGGGATAGACCGAAAACACCCGCTCCATCTCCACTGCTGCCACACCGATAGGCTCCACATAGTTGTCACAATCTGCCACGCCGCAAGTATTGCCCAAGCTATCTACCTTGACGACCCAACTGCTTTGAGGAAAGTTGTAGTTAAAACCCGCCAAAACATAGCCGCCGTCGGGTGTCGGTTCTATGTCGCGCAGATAATCCTCACTACCAATACCCGACGAAATAGCTTGTTCATGCAACAAATCACCTTCAGGCGAAAAGATAGCAAAATGGTCTTCTAGTGGAACATTACCATAACTTACTAGTACCGCTGTTACAGTGTTATCAGGGTTTGCATATGGTACAGATTCCGGAGCGAATATGTCATTTTTTCTATAGTATTTAGGACTAAGCATAACTCCATTTTGGGTATTAAGCAAACTTACACAAAGTAATTTTTCTGCAATGCCTTGGTTATCATTCATCAAACCCAGCAACATCATGTTTCCATTAGGCAACTGTACTACATAACATCCTCCGTCATGGCTGGGTGTTCCGTAGGTTTGCTCCCATTCCACCGTCCCCAAGCTATCTGTCTTAACGGCATACATATCAAAACCAGTAGCGGCTTGGTGGCAATAACCCGATAATAAATAGCCGCCGTCTTGAGTGGTGCAGGAGTAGAGGATATCACCTCCCTTAGTACCTAATTTGCTCGTCCATAACGTATCCCCCGCTTCGTTTATACGGATAATATATGCCCTAGCAGGGTCAAAACTGCCATCAGGATAATAGTGTTGTGTCCAACCAATAATAGAATATCCGTCATTATGATGTTGTATAGCATGGACACTTCCTTCTCTATCGGGTGTCGGATAGGTTTTTTTCCAGATAGTGTCTCCGTCGGGGCTAAATTTAATGGCGATAAAATCATTTACATATTGGTCAAAACCCTTGATGCCTACCATCAAAAAATTACCGTCAGGAGTAGAAAACAAACTATTGCCATAAAAAGTAGCGTAAAAACTTGCCGATTCGTCAAGGCTTTTTTGCCAAAGAGCATTGCCATAGCTATCTATTTTTTCGGTGTAAAAACCGGCATAAGTGCCTGCTACGCCATAGACACCAGTAGTAAGATATCCATCAAGTAGTGGTTTTACTGCTACTGATGATTTAATGCCCGTATTGGGTGGGTAAATTTTATTAAATTTAACTTTGTCTGGTTGCCCCCAAATTGTGACGCTATACAAGCATAATCCAATAATTATTTTTTGTATCATGGTGCTTTTTTTTAGATGAACAAAATAACAATAAGGTGTGGTGCGAAAAACACGCACACCTTATTGCTCAATTATGGGATTATTCAATAACTATTAGCTTTTGTGTGGCAATTAGTTGTTGCTGACTATTGTATAACTTACAAACATACAAACCTTCGGAAAGAGTATTGACGATGGTATTATTGTAGGGCTGTATGGTTTGTGCATAAACAGTCCGACCCAATACGTCTATGATGCTCAACTGTAGCGGTTCGTGCCATTGGGTTTGTATTTGCACCTGACCAGTAGAAGGGTTGGG
>JAEUUX010000174.1 GCA_016787295.1 Chitinophagales bacterium | reverse complement strand
CGTAAGCGACAAATGGTGATTCTGCTTTTTTGCTCACCCAAAAAAGCAGCAAAAAAAGGTGTTCTTTTTCGCGTGGATTCGTCCGGCGTGCTGTGGTCTTTGCTTAATTTTGTGGTAGCAAGCAAAATCGTAGGCATTTTGGCTGTTTTTCCACATTAGCTACCACAAAATGTAGGCAATCGTTGCGGCAGTTTATCGTTTTTTGTCTGTTTAGCAGTGACTTTCATGCCTCAACGACCGAAACAGCACTATTTCGGAGAACGAAAATAATGTAGGCAGATGCGCGTTTTTTGTGACCGCAATTATTCGACTGCCAACATTTTACAAAATCCGAAGACTGTATTCAATTTAGTATAAATAGTGTGTTTGCTTGCCTATACTGGCTTACCAAAAATCATACCAAATTTTAGAATACAGAAAAAACACCTTTCAGGATAGAAAGGTGTTTTTAGGAAATTATTAAGAAAGGTTTAACAATCGGGATAAGTTGGGTCACTCAAATGTACAGTAAATTTGAGGAAACGCGTGAGTTCGTTGCAAGCAATATAGCGAAACGAAGCTACTGAAATAGGTACATCTACCACTTTTTTCGAATAACGCGAAGATAACAAGCCATAGCCGCCCGCGATATTAGAATAGGTAGTGGTAATTTGGCTGGCTGCAATGCTTTGTTGTGCGATTTGTGTTTGATTAAACAAATTCAAATCGCTACCGCCGACATGCCATTCAAAATCGAATGTCCCAAAGTAACGCGACTCTACATCGGCATCAGGTGCGGACAATTGTTGTGCCATTAGGTCGAGCAGATGGTCAGCTTTGAGGCGGTAGGTAATGGAATTGTCCACCGAAAAATCGTCGTTACGTTTCATGCTTTCGATGGTTTCTGCCGTAAAGACATTGATTTTATCTACTTTGTCGCGTTGTTCGCCATTGGTAAGGCGTTCGGTGTATTTGACAAACAAATCCAAATCATACAATTCTCCATTGGCAGGAATGTCCCAACGGCAGGTGATAGCCGCATTGGTAGCTGCTAAGTTGATGGGTGGATTGGCAGGATTTGGGTCGGGTTTGGAGATATTAAAATTGCCAATTACATTGGTTTGTGCAGTGACAGTTTGTCCTTTGGGTGTAGTGATTTCTAAATGATAAACATAGCTGGGATTCAGGACTTCGGTGGTTTTGTAAAGCCAATATGGGTTGGTTGCAAAAATGCCTTCTTCTTTGACAATACCTTCAGTAGCAGCATCTACTTTTTGGAGCATAATGGTTTGATGGATATTGCCATTATCATCTTTGGCAAGTAGTTGCACGCTGGTTGGTTCGGCAAGGTATAGCGAATCGGGATTCTGCGCTATGGTATAGGCGCTCACATTTTCGTCCAAAAAAGCTTTATTGACTTTGATATATTGCGTATTTTGGGAGGCATCTAATAGTCCGTATACTATAGGTATCTCTTTCCAGTCGGCAGCTACATCAAAATCGGTGCTACAGCTCGTCCAAGCTATGCTTAAAAAGCTAAGAAGTATAAAAAGTTGTTTCATTTTAGATTAGAAATTTTGTTAAAAGAGTGGAGCTTGCCACACAATAAGGTATAGCCTCAATAGCAACTTACCTGAATAGCGGTATTGTTGCTATTGAGACCAATTTAGGCGTGGTAATGACGAAAGAAAATAGGATATTTATTCTTCTTCCTCTTCTTCTTCGTCGTCTTCCTCTTCGTCAGAAGATTTTTTACCTTTTTTGCCTTTTTTATCTTTTTTGTCCTCTTTGTCTTCTTTGTCTTTTTTCGGTTTGCTTGCTTTTTCGTCTTTGTCTTTGGCTTTAGGTGCGGCTTTTGAACTGCTTGATGTGCCATTTTTGCGAGCTTGGTCGCGTTCTTTGAGCAATTGTTCGCGTTCTTTGGCTCGGTCTTTTGCCAATTGTTCGCGTTCTTTGGCTCGGTCTTTTAGTTCTTTTTCTTTGGCTTTGGCGGCTGCGGCGCGTTCTTTTTCGCGTTGTTTAGCGGCGGCTGCACGTTCTTTTTCTTTTTGTTTTTGGCGTTCTTTTACATATTTTTCGCGCTCTTTGGGAGTCATGGTTTTCATTTTCTCCGCTTCTTCTTTTCGCTCTTCGGCGGCGGCGGCGCGAGCTTCAGCAGCAGCTTTGCGTTGCTCCTCCATTTTTTGTTGGCGTTCTGCCGCTTTCTCCTTCGCTACTTCGGCGGGAGATTTTTTTGTGCCATCTTGTGCCAAAATATTTTGGCTGCTTACTGCAAACAAGATAGCCAATACAAATACAAACAATTGTTTCATCGTGTATTGGATTTTTTTTATGGGTTAATGAAATTTTAATTTTTAACAAGCTGAAAGGACACAGGTGGTTTTCCGCATGCTTTTAGTTTCAGATAATAGATGCCGCTGGGCAGGTTTGCGCCCGAATAATTGAGTGTGTGGTTTTGGTCGAGCAATAATTGTCCATCATAAAGGGTATTGATAAGTGTTCCTTGTGCATTGTGGAAAGTGAGCTTTGCAGGAGAGGTGGTGCCAGCCAAGCAATCACCCGAGGCGGTTAGGCGGGCTGTTATTGTAAAATTGCTCGAAGAAGGATTGGGTATAACGCTAACAATGCTACCCGTGCAACTACAAGCTATGGGATTCGTGATGGGAATAGTGACAGTAGCACCATACACACAACCATAAACTTGGTCTATCATCTGAAATTGATAGGTGTCTGCCGCTAAATTGGTGATTTGTTCGGTTTCGCCTTCATATACCAACACATTGCTGCTATTGTACAGTCGGTAAAGGTAGCGACCTGAGCCGCCACCGCTTGCAAAGCTAAGACTGCCCGTGCTACTTCCTGCGGGACTACCTATTTTAACTACATTCTGTACCCACAAATGGTTAAGGACGTTTTCTGATGGAATGGTGATGGGAATGTTGTAACTGTGGGACATACCATTGATATAGATATCAATATTGTAGTTACCTGCCTCGAGATATAACACATTTTCGGGCGGAGACAAGGGGGCGTAATTGACATTGCTATTAGAAGCCGACAATTTGACTTGTACATTGCCTACACAAGTTGTATTAGGTGATCCTGCTGCAACATAGCCTTTTTGTACCATATTGGTGTCACAACCTACATAACTTGAGCCGATTTCGAGTCCCACCCCTGCATCATTGAAACAAACAGGAATCGGACAAGCACCGCATCCCGCGCCAAATTCGTTGTTTTCTCCACAAGTAATGACGACTGGGATTTCTATTTGTTTGACCAAATACAAAAAATCGTCTAACAAATACACAGAAATATAGTGTGTGCCAACGAAATCGCTTATGTTATCTCCTACAAAAGTCATATCCAAATCCACAGTACCGCTTCCTTGTAAATAGACCGTACTGAAATAGATAGGCAGATTGCTCGATTGTGTGCTGATGGCAAAGAAATCGCCTTCTGCATCTGCGGCGCTCACTGTTCCGAGGCTGAAATGTCCATCATTATTTTGTAGGTCTTCTATGCAAAAGACTTTTGGGTCGGTATTGTAATCTGTAAAATAGGGAGCATGGTTAAAAGAACTTTGGCAGGTACAGTTGTTGGTAGTATCTGCTAATGGGCTTTTCCAAATGCCTCTACCATAGGTAGCTGCTACCAATTGGTTGTTACTGATGCTTAGGTCACTAATGGCAACATTAGGGAGGGTATTGATGGTGTCGTTGTACAGCAACCATTTCATGGTATCGCCTGGTGCTGTGCAGTTGTGGGTGTAATATATGCCTACATCTGTGCCGATGTACAAATGATTTTTGTTATTAGCCGTATGACAGACGATGGCGTTGGTGGGTAGGTTGGGTAAGTTGAGAGACAGGTTTTTGACCGTCCATTTGCCTGATGGCACTTGTCGTTCCATCTGAAACACTTTTTTGTTGTTGGAATAACCCGAATAAGTGACCCAAATCAAATAAGGATTGGTCGGATGTATGGCTATGTCGGTGACGAAATTGGCTGGTAAATTGCTTTTGAAAAAAGTGGTATCTATAAGCCCTTCTGTAGCTGTGGGAGTAGTTATTGAATAAAAAATGCTATGCCATGTACCACCTCCACTTAAAGTATAACCGATACTTTCGCCCTTTGTTGCATAAACGATTTGGTTATTGGAAGGGGCAACTTTCACCACATTTAGCTTGCTATTTTCTGGGGTGTAGGCATAATAAGAAGAAACAAGTTGAGAGGGATTGGGACCAATGTTGACAAAAGTAGGAGGTGAGGCACTTAGATTAGTGCTTTTCCAAACACTTTCATAACCCACATACAAAGTATCGTTTTGGTAAGCTATTGTTTTTCCTGCAAAACGGACATCTTGATTGACACCAAAAGCAGTAGGTGTGGCTGATGCCTTTTGTGTAGAGTAAATAACTTTTTGAATACTATTATTGACAGTGTTGTAACGATAAATGTCGTTGTATTGCGTGGCTATATAGGCAGTTGTGTTGTCTTTCCATACCGTATTGCAGCCGTCTCCACTAAATATCAATTTCCATTCTTTGTTAGTGGCATTGGTAAGCATAGAAAAGTAGTTGTCTTGTGCGCCATCTATCAGTTGATTGCCGCGGGCATCCACTGTCAAACTTTGGCGAATGCCCAAGCCTCTGCCCAAATCTTTCCAAGCAAAAATGTTTAGGCTATTGGTTGTATCTTTGTATATGCCACCATCAGAAGCTACATACAACTTGCCGTTATAGAACTTTAGGTCGTGAATATCTGCATGAATATACTTTTTATCTGTTGCATCCTTGTTACTAATAAATATCGGATTACCTACCACGCTGCCTACTCCGCTCGTATCTATTCGTAATTTCCAAGTATTGACACTGCCCACATAAATGGTAGTGGCAGTATCGGGGTCTACGGTGAGTGCCAAAGCATACGACCCCAAACCTATGGAATTGGTACGCAAGGTATCATGAAGAACGGTTTCGTATCCCAGAATGTTGTTATGCGAGTTGATAGCCCCATAAATTTTTTGAAAACTATTGCCTGCGTCTTTGGATAAGTAGATGCCCTCCAAACAACCTTGTCCTTCTTTTGAAGCCACAGCATAGATGATTTTAGCCGCAGCACCAGTCGCATTGGGGATAACCGCTAATTTTACATTGTATATATTCAGTGATGGTAATGGCGATGAAGGTAGGAAGCTATGCCCACCAGTAGACGATTTGTACATTCCTCCATTTTTAGCGACTGCATATAGTACACTCGTGTCATTGGGATGGAATACAATATCAGACAAGTTATTACCAGATGGAATCGGAATTCTTTTAAAGTTCTGTCCGTCGTTGGTGGTATAAAACCCTTTGTTGCTAATAGCTACTATTCTTTGGCTGTTGTGTTTTTGCATCACCAATTTGTAGATATTGGTGTTGTTTTCTTGTGGCAAGATATTGCTGGTATCCAATAGGCAGGGTGTCCAATTTTTCCCATAATCTGTGCTGCGCAAAATGCCAATGCTTAGGGGATTGAGTGTGTATTCGGGTTCATCAGCCATATCATTATTGCCCGATGTGGCATACATGATGTGGAGGCTGTCGGGTTTGATGATCATATCAGTCACTCCCAAACAGCTAATGTCGGTGCCACTGCTGCCACTATAGCTCAAATTGGTGTCGTTGATGGGTTGCCATTGGTCGGCGGCATTGGTCAAAGAACGCTTCCATATCCCCCCACCCGGACTACAGATATAGACGGTATCGGCTGTAGGATGAAAACGAATGGCATTGATGCGTCCATAACCATGTTTGGTAGTAGTGCTGGTAGCAATTTTTCTCAAACCCAATTCTGTCCAATTGACACCCAAGGGGCAATTAGCGGCTTGCTGGCGCAACTGTCGGTCGCGCTCTTTGATAAATTTCCATATAGTTTCAGAAGCGTCAGGAATACTCCATCTGCTGTAAAGTGGTCCTTCTTTCCATGTATTACCCCAAGCTCTTGGTAGAAAAATACTTTCTATTCTATCCCGGTGTAATTGGGCTTGTGGGCTATTGCCATTTAGTGCTATTTGCCGTTTGACCCATTTCTCATAATCAAAATTAAGAGGTGGGATAGGTAGTACTTCATCGCGCATTTCTTCAAGTTCAAGCAGTTGATTGTCCATTTCAGCATCATTAGTTGTTTTTGACGTATCATCTTGGGCATAGGTGAGTTGTTGCAACACTAAGATAGATAGGAGGGTAAAGGAAAGGATAGAAAATTGTTTCATCGTGTAGGATTTTTTTATGGGTTAATGAAATTTTTAACAAAATAACCTAATAATTGAATGATTATCAGGGTTTTATATAGTGAAATATTGTTGATGTTTTATATAGTTTGCTGTGACGAAAGCCTATTATAGACTGTTTGAAAGTATAAAAGTTAAACGGTGCTATCGGGATTTTTATGTTAAAAAACGCAATACAATGGTGTTTAGGATACCCAAAATTTCAGGTAGGTTTTTGATGCTATACAGTCCGTCATCTATACAAACTTCGCGGTTTTGCCATTCCAAAAAACACCATTCTGTTCCTGTTGTGACTGCTCCATACTGCTCCATATAGTTTTTGTTCGACATCTTGTCCCATTTTTTGTTGTACAAAGCCACGCCGCACAATTGCGCAATACATTACGGATTAATCGCTGGTTTCTTGACTTTTTTGCCACAAATTTTGTATGCGTTCGGCTTCGTGCGTTGTGAGATAGGCATCTTGCGAAAGGTATTGGTGGGCTAATTGGTAGTAGGGGCGAGCGGTGGCTTTATCACCCAATGCTGCCCAACATTCCGCCAGCTCTTCATATACATAACCATCGGGTTGTGCGTGTTGTGTCATTTCTTCGCACAAACTTTGCTGTATGGCTAAGGCTTCTTGGGTGCGGAGCAAAGCCCTCAGACAGCGCGCCACACTCCAACGTGCCACAAAAATAGTAGATTCGGAATGGTGGTTGTCTTGTCGCCACTGCAAGGCTGTTTCAAAAATGGATAATGCGCGCTCATAATCTCCCATGTCGAAATGTGTCCAAGCCGTATTGTTATACAAACTGCCTAACCATTGTTGTGCATTGGGGTCGGTGCTGCTTTCGGCTAAATCAATGGCAATATGATTCCAAGCCAATTGCTGTTCGGTACTTGGCATGGCAATAGCCAACATGTGTGCAGCATCGACGGCAAAAGCTGTTTCGTTGATAGACAAGGCAGTTTGGTATGCCATTTCGAAAAGTGGTATAGCTGGTTCTTTCTGCTGGGCAGAGTTGAATGTTCTGCCACGCTCGAGTCCATACCGCACCTTTGCTAAAGGCATAGCATCGGTCATCAATTCGGCTGCTTGGTCTAAATAATGATGAGCTTCAGTAAAATTTCGCTGCAAACTTTGGGTGCGCGCCAATTGGGTGAGCAAACAAACGTACTGCTCATTTTTTTCGCCTGCTGCCCATTGTTGGAGTAAAGCCGCGAATTTTTCAGCGGTTTGGGCAGGTTGCTGGTAGTTCCACCAAGCATCAAAATCTATGAAATTGGACATTTAGGAAATAGGAAATGATGTTAGGTTTAGAGAAATTAGTGGCGAATAATTTTGCAGAACTACACAAAATAAAAATATAGCAAACCTGTAAAATTAACACCGAAAAAGGGTAAATGCCACAAATTGAACATTTACTAAGAGAAATACTATTGAATATGGCAATAAAAACCCCAATTATGAGCGCACAAAGATACCACAAAAATCAAAATTCCTAACATGGAAAATAAGAAATAGCCCAAAAACAAAAAAAAAAGTGCGTTTTTGCACAAATTCCCAAAAAAATTAGTAACTTTGCAGCAAAATTGGGGACTACAACAGCCTTGTATGTCCAAATTGGTGTTATTTTTATTTTTTTAATCCTGTTTATTACCGTGTCTGAAGATAAACTCCACCACCACCAAGACAACTCGCCTGTGGCAGTAATGTATAAAGAGTGGTTTTTGACGTATGCCTCTTATGTCATTCTTGACCGAGCCGTGCCTGCCCTCGAAGATGGTCTCAAGCCCGTTCAACGTCGCATTTTACATGCCCTCAAAGAGATGGACGATGGCAGATACAACAAAGTTGCCAACGTCATTGGGCAAACTATGCAATATCACCCACACGGCGATGCTTCTATCTATGAAGCCTTAGTCAATTTGGGACAAAAAGAATTGCTTATCGATACACAAGGTAATTGGGGAGACTACCGCACAGGCGACTCCGCCGCCGCACCCCGATACATCGAGGCGCGCCTCTCCAAATTTGCCAACGAGGTGTGCTTCAATGCTGACAATACCGAATGGCAACTGTCTTATGACGGACGCAAAAAGGAACCCGTGAACCTGCCCCTAAAATTCCCTTTACTATTGGCACAAGGTGTCGAAGGAATTGCGGTGGGTTTGGCAACCAAAATTTTGCCCCACAATTTTTGCGAAATCATACAAGCCTCTATCGATGTTCTCAAAGGTAAACCAACACAATTGCTGCCCGATTTTTTGACCGGTGGCATGGCAGATTGTTCACAATATAATGGCGGCAAAAAAGGTGGCAAAGTGCGCGTGCGTGCCAAAATAGAAGTGCAAAACAAAACCAATTTGCTTATCAAAAACATTCCTTTTAGCACCAATACTTCGGGTTTGATAGAAAGTATTGTGAAAGCCAACGACAAAGGAAAAATTAAAATTAAGCGCGTGGTGGACAATACCGCCAAAGATGTGGAGATTTTGGTGGAACTGCCCGCAGGTGTTTCACCCGACTTGACACTTGATGCCTTGTATGCCTTTACCGATTGCGAAGTGTCCATTTCGCCCAACTGTTGTGTGATTATCGACGACAAACCGCGCTTTATGTCTGTCGACGAACTGTTGAAAATATCGACCGAAAACACGCGCCAATTGCTCAAGCAGGAGTTAGAAATCAAATTGGCACAACTATTAGAACGCCTACATTTTGCTTCCTTAGAAAAGATTTTTATCGAAAAACGCATCTACCGAAAAATCGAAGAATGCGAAACTTTTGAGGCAGTAATAGACACCATCGACAAAGGACTGAAACCATATACCAAACAGTTTGTGCGGGAGGTTACAGAGGACGATATTATTCGCCTAACAGAAATCAAAATCAAACGAATTTCGAAATATGATTCGTTTCGGGCTGATGACTTGATGAAACAATTGGAAAATGATATTGCCACCATTCGCCAACATCTCGAACAGCTAACCCAATATGCCATTAACTTCTTTACAGAATTGCTCAAAAAATATGGCAAAGGCAAAGAACGTCGCACCGAATTGCGCAACTTTGATGTGATTCAGGTGCAACAAGTGGCGGTTGCCAACGAAAAATTGTATGCTAACTACAAAGACGGCTTTATTGGCTATGGTTTGAAAAAAGATGAGTATATTTGCGATTGTTCCGATATGGACGATGTTATTGTGTTTCGCAAAGACGGCAAATACCAAGTCGTGAAAGTGGCAGATAAAGTATTTGTCGGCAAAGATTTGTTGTATGTCGATATATGGAAAAAAGGCGATGAACGCAAAATTTACCACGCCATATATTTGGACGGCGAATCGCAACGCTATTATGTCAAGCGTTTTGCAGTAACAGCCGTGACCCGCGCCACCGAATATGACCTTACGCAGGGCAACAAAGGTAGTAAAATAGTCTATTTTTCGGCACACCCCAACAGCGAGTCCGAAGAAATTACAGTTAGCTTGCACCCTGCTGCAAAAGCCAAAAATAAAGTTTTTAGCTACAATTTTGGCGAATTAGCCATTAAAGGAAGAACAGCTCAAGGCAATATCTTAACGCCATATCCTATCAAAAACATCAAACAAAGCAATGTGGGCGCTTCTACTTTGGGTGGTAGAAAAATTTGGTTGGACGAAAGTATCGGCAGACTGAACACCGATGAACGCGGGCGTTTGCTCGGCGAATTTGATACGGGCGAACGCATACTGATAGTATACAAAAATGGCAGTTATGAACTCACCGATTTTGAACTCACGAATCGCTATGAAATGAAAGACCTCATAAGCATAGAAAAATGGTTGCCCGAAAAAACAGTCATTACTTGTGTTTATTTTCATGGTGACAAAAAAGCCTATTTTGTCAAGCGATTTAAGGTAGAAACAAGCACCATTAACCAAAAATTCTTCTTTGTCGAAGACAGTAAAACATACGCCTTGTTGTATGCCTCAACTGCTGAGAAGCCTGTGGTGAAATACGAATACCAAGTGGGACGCAGCAAAGCAACAGCAACCGCCCAACTTGCTGAACTGATTGACGTGAAGGGTTGGAAAGTGATAGGCAACAAACTCACCGACCACAAAATTACCAATATCCAAACTTTGTTAGACACCAAAGAAACAACAGTAGCAACGAACAACAATACAGATAGTTTGTTTGGTTAAATTGGTGTAATAATGCTGCAAAACACCCCAAACCATGCCATTTTAGCTCGGTTTGGGGTGTTTTTTTGATATGAATATATCGAAATTGGGGTTTATAAACCCCCAAAAACTTTATCAGGCACAATAAAAGCGCGTGTAAATTGGCTTTTGATTTGCATATATAAACAGTGAGCTTCGAGACGGTTCGTAAAATCGCCCGCACGAAGTTTGAAATAAGGAGCTTCGTAAAGTTCATATATTTTTAGGTCGGGATAGCGCTGTAGAAGCAAGGCTTTTTCGTTGCGCACCACATCACGGTTGCCATCTTGGATAATCTGTACCCTGAAGCCCGCAGTAGTTTTGTTTTTGGTGCTTTTGGTGTGCAACAATACCAACTGCTCGATGGCAGCCGTTTGTTTTACGTTGGCGGGAGCAATTTGGGCGAAACAATAGGAAACGCCTACACTCCAAAACAGGTAAACCAAAATATATCGAATCATAATTGGAAAAATTAAAAAGAAAGAGATGAAAAACTACGCAACCGTATCTACACCATTTTCAGCGGTAGCTTCATAAATACTGAGCGGCAACTGTACCAATTTTTGGTACTGAAGCGCTAAGGTGATTTTAAAATCGGTCACTTTGTCGGTCTCCACTAAGGCAATAGCACAACCACCAAAACCTGCTCCTGTCATTCGAGCGCCAATGCAACCCTCTAATTGTTGTGCCAATTCGACGAGCATATCCAACTCAAAACCTGTGACTTCATACATGTCGCGCAAAGAAAATTGGGATTCGTTAAACAATTCTCCGAGACGCAACCAATCATTTTCGACTAGTGCTTTGGCGGCAGCAACGGTGCGTTGGTTTTCGGTCACCACATGATAGGCGCGGCGATAGAGTATGTCAAACGGAATAGCATCAAGTTCTACCAATTGGGCTTCGCACAAATTTTTGATGTGTGGATATTGTTGCTGCAAAATGGCTAAGGCTTGGTCGCATTCACTTTTGCGTTCATTGTATTTTGATTCTGTAAGTTGGCGCGGTTTGTTGCTATTTAGGATAAGCAAGGTGTATTTTCGGCTTTGAAAAGGCACATATTGGAATTTCAAAGTTTGGCAGTCGAGCAAAATGGCATTGTTGTGTTGTCCCATTGCTACTGCAAATTGATCCATAATACCACTTTGCACACCCACAAAATTGTTTTCTGCTTTTTGGCACAACAAAGCTAATGTAACGCGAATAGACGGAATGTCTTTCAATTTTTGCGCATAATTTCGGCTAAAAATGACAAATGCAATCAACATTTCGAGCGCCGCAGAAGAAGACAAACCGCTTTCGGCGGGCAGGTTACTGTCTAACAAAATGTCGCAACCTGCATCTAAAATTCGCAAATGATTTTTGAGGTTCTGTTGGCGTTTCCAGAGGGTATAAATCACGCCCAAAGGGTAGTTTTGCCAATGCTCGGAGCGTTTGCCATAGCCTTCGTCCGACAGATCAATGACCAATTCGCCTTCGCCTTGCATCGAACGAATGCGAATAATGCGGCTATCGTTCCATGCAACAGTAGCCGCAATGCCTTGTGGTATAGCAATTGGCAATACCTGACCACCATTATAGTCGACATGTTCGCCCATTAGATTGACGCGACCGGGCGAAAAAAAGTGTTGTACTTCTTGTTGGGGAGTGCCAAAAAAATCGATAAATTGTTGATATCGAGGATTATTGGAAGACATTTTAATGTTGTGTTAGAAAAATTAATCGTAGTTCAAGGAAAAAGAAATAAAAAATCCGTGTTGCCCTTGTAGATTGACTGAATACTCCAACGACCACAACCAGTCATAGACCGATAACACATCGATACCCAAACCTGTACTACCCAATAAAACGTTGGTTAAAGGGTTAGCTTCATAGTAATAAGCATCGCGGACATAGCCAGTTTCGGCGTAGGTTTTGAGGTAGATTGCTAAAGGAATAGTGCGAAATTGGGGTGCTTTGATGATATTGTTTTTAAATTTTTTGTTGAGCAATTCATAGCGCATAGCTGTTCGCAACAAGCCAAACATCTGTCCATCTATGACTGAATATTCATAGCCGCGCAACGAACTTGAGCCGTATCCCATACCACCTTGTTGGTTAAAATAGGGTTGAATGGCAGGAAAAGACAACTTGCCACGCGCATTAGCCACACCAAACCAGCGTTTTCCTAAAGGAATGTAGCGGGTATAACTCGCATAGAGCGAAGTAATACTAATGTCACTAAAAATGGCAGGCACACCTAACTGTGCGACTTGGGCGCGCAAAAAATAGCCCGAACGTGGATAAGCAGCAATATCGCGGTGATCATCAGTAAAGCCATAAAAAAGTTGGACGTATTGTTGAGTAGTACGTCCGTCCAAAAAATAATCAGGATTAATTTTGGCAACCGTATCGGCAATGGTATTGTAAAAATAAGTGACACTACCATTGTGACTTTCGTGAATATTGGGGCGATAAGTCATATTGATGCCTGCTTTGAAGCGCGAACGCATCATTTTTTCATTATCGCTAAAAAAAACTTGTTTATTGTCCTGAGTGGTATAATAAATTTCGCGGTTGTTGCTAAAAGACACAAACGGATTGAGACCGATTTGTCGTTTTTTGTCTATATATGGAATCGAATAACTGATATCGAACTTTTGGGTATAACCAAATTGTGCTAAAAGTTTAACACGCTCTTTGCGTCCCCTAAAATTATCTATCCCCAAAAACAAACCATATTGCGTTCGTTTGAAGTCGCGATTATGGGTATTCCACCATTCATTAAAATTTCGGTCGGCAATTTCAAAAATAGGAGAAGGAAAAATGTACCATCTTTCCTCTACATTAACAATAATATCGGCAATATTGTCTTTTAGTTGTTCAATTTTGAGGCTCACCTCGTTGAAAAGGCGCGTATTGTAGATATTGTTTCGGTTTTGTTTAAACGTTTTTTCCAACTCCTCCAAACGCACCGTATCGCCTGCGTGAAAGGTCATTTCGCGCAAAATAATGGGACGTTTAGTGATTTTGTTACCTTTTATGTTGATGTTTTTGATAACAATGTAGGGATAATCAAAAGGTTGGGCAACAAGACTTGTGTCTTTGGGAATGGCTGTGTATGCGGCTAAGAGGGGCAAAGAAGAGTCCTTTTTGAGGGAGTCGGTGGGAGAAGGGTTGGTGGCAGCCTGTAGGCGCGAAAAAACCACAGTGCAACTAAGTAGCAACACCATCACTATCAGAAACCGATAAAAAAAACTGCTTTTATTTGTAAGCATGGCGCAAGAGCTAAGGGTGAAACGGACAAAATATAACACAAATGTTGGTGGAGGGAAAGGTGTTTAGCGTGATAAAAGAGTTTGAGAAACAGAATTGGTATACAAACATGGATACTTACATCTGTAGATAGTTCATAAAAGCATCAAAATTTTCTTGTGCTTCTTGGTAGTAATCGTTGGTTTCGGAGTGGCTGTCCTTGACCACATAACCACGCCGTTCGAGGGTTGCCAAGATGAAAGTCAAGTCAGTATGATTAACTTTTAGTGTCACTTCCACCATCGATTCGTCGGGAGTGGTGGTGATATGACTGTTCAAGATTCGGGCATGATTGCTCTCTATGGCGCGTGCTATTTCGGCAAGGCTATAGCTGTGGGCAGGCATTTCTAAAACGATGATTCCACCGGGGTCATACAAGGCATTGGCTTGGGCAAAATGGTCGAGAACACTTTCTAACGTAATAACGCCTAAATAGTTGTTTTGGTTGTCTAAAACAGGAACTAAAGACAAACGTTTTTTGATTAATATCTTTAGCACGTCTTGTATTGGTGCCTCATCGGTCACAAAAGACAGTTCCGTACTAATTGGTATTGACCCTATTTGTTTGTGTTGTTCTTGGTGTTCCCAAATGTCATATTCTTCTATCAAGTTGCTATACGCACCGTCTTGGTCTACAACAGGTAGGTGTTGCAAATGAAAACGATTCATTTGTTGCAAGGCTGTATGAATGCTGTCGGTTGGCTGTAAGGCTTTGATGTGTTGGTTAATGAAGCTTTGGGTTATCATAAATGTCGGTTTTAAGAGAAAATGTATTACATTAGACCTAAAAAATACAGTAAAGTAAAACGATTTCTCTTTATTTGCTTAATTTTATTGGTACAAAAATAAGGATTTTTTTGCTAAAAAACAAAAAACGGTTATTTGACAGGGCTATATAGGATAATTTGGAGATGATAAGCGAAATATTGATTATCATCTCCAAAATCTATAAAAAAATATCCACAAAAATCGTTCCTTAATTTGTTGCTAATTAGCCCATCAAAGCATCAAAACTAATGTGTTGATTAATATAATTGGCTACTTCGGCAATAGGCAAGCGTACTTGTTCGAGTGTATCGCGGTTTCTGATGGTCACACATTCGTCTTCCAAAGTTTCGAAATCGACTGTCACGCAAAAAGGCGTACCTATGGCATCTTGGCGACGATAGCGGCGACCGATAGAGTCTTTTTCGTCATATTGGCATTGTACCACCATTTTGACGCGATGAAACAGCTCGCGCGCTTTTGCGGTCAGTTCTTCTTTGGCAATTAATGGCAGAATAGCTATTTTGATAGGCGCTAAAACGGCAGGAATTTTCAAAACTGTTCGCACCGCCGTGCCGCCTTGTGCATCGGGCACTTCCTCTTCTTGCAAGGCATGACTAAGGGTTGCCAAAAACATACGGTCAACGCCAATAGACGTTTCCACTACATAGGGCACATAACTTTCGTTGAGTTCGGCATCGAAATACTGCATTTTTTTGCCGGATAATTCTTGGTGATTGCCCAAATCAAAATCGGTGCGCGAGTGAATGCCTTCTAATTCTTTGAAACCAAAAGGAAATTCAAACTCTATGTCACAGGCTGCGTTGGCATAATGTGCCAATTTGTCATGGTCATGAAAACGCAATTTGTGTTGTGGGAACAAGGTATGGTGCCATTTCATTCGCGTGGCTTTCCATTGGTGATACCACTCCATCTCGGTGCCAGGACGCACAAAAAACTGCATTTCCATTTGCTCAAATTCGCGCATACGGAAAATGAATTGTCGTGCCACAATTTCGTTGCGGAAGGCTTTACCGATTTGTGCGATACCAAACGGAATTTTTTGGCGTGTACTTTTTTGTACGTTCAAAAAGTTGACAAAGATACCTTGTGCTGTTTCGGGACGGAGGTATACGCGGTTATCGTTTTCGTTTTCGCTTGCCAAAGCACCAAATTGTGTAGAAAACATGAGGTTGAATTGGCGCACATCTGTCCAATTGCGCGAGCCTGTTTCGGGGTCGACAATATCACAATCGACAATGATTTGTTTCAAGGCTGCCAAATCGTTATCTTCCAAAGCACGCACATAACGGTCGCGCACTTCGTTGGCTTTTTGTAGGTATTCCACCACGCGCGGATTGGTTTGACGATAAAGCGTTGCGTCAAAAGATTCGCCAAAACGTTTAGCGGCTTTTTCGACTTCTTTATCAGCTTTGTCAAAAATTTTGCCATAATGGTCTTCGATAAGATGGTCGGCGCGGTAGCGTTTTTTGGAGTCTTTGTTATCTATCAGCGGGTCGTTGAACGCATCGACGTGTCCCGATGCTTTCCAGACTTTGGGGTGCATAAAGATGGCAGAATCGAGTCCCACGATATTTTCGTTCATCTGCACCATAGCTTTCCACCAATACGTTTTGATATTGTTTTTGAGTTCTGCTCCGTAGGGTCCGTAATCATACACCGCACCGAGTCCGTCGTAAATTTCGGAAGAAGGAAAAATAAAGCCATATTCTTTGCAATGTGCAATGACTTTTTTGAATAATTCAGCTACATTAATGGGTTTTGACATGGTATAAATAAGAAGTCGTTATACAAATTTTAGTTGGGGTGAAAAAAACGTCGCAAAGGTACGATTTTTTGGTGGATATTTGTTGCTTGCCTATAGAATATGGTCTCAAAAACAAGCATATTCGTCAATTGCCTCAAAATTTCCAAGATAAAGTTAAACCACCTACTAAGGGTGAGCGAGCGTTGTCGGCTTGCCAAATGGTGTTGATATGCGGGTGAATTTGAAAATCATGATAGGATAAATCATCGCTAATATCGAATGCGTGCAGGTGTCCGTCAACGGTGGCATCAGCAATATTGACCACATACCAGACCGAAGCCAAAATGATAGAAAGGTCATAATAACGTTTGTATTGCGAACGGATTCGGAGTAAATTATCAGTAGAAATAGGAGAGAGGCGGTCGTCGGTGTCACCATAACCGGGGCGCGTTCGGGCGAGATATTCTTCTTTATAGCGTTCGCTTTGTGTGCCATTGTAATAGATAGAATATCCCAGCGCTCCAAAACCCGCATAAATAATCGGTATTTTCCAGTATTTTCTATTATAGGCTTGTCCAAATCCTGGCAACACACCCGACCTGTAGGCAGCTTTCAGGGGTGAATGCGAACGCTTAGGTTCATGGATAAGGAGGTTTGATACATAAGAGTCTACTATAGTATACGTATACGCAGCTATAGAGAGGTTGCGAAAAAGGTTGTAATTGGCTAAGGCTTGTTGTTTTTTTTCACGGATAGGACTTAGGTCTGTTGGGTCATCTATTCCATTGGCGCGATTGGCTAAAACCGTTGTATAGGTTTTATAGTGTTTTCTATATTGAATATATTGTTGCACACTAAGGGTAGACAAACCGATGATACTTGCTCCATAGATAGGCGTTTTCCAGTATTGCCGATTATAAACCGTGCCACCCGCAGGAATAAATGACCACAAAGCCGCTTTGGTAGCCAATTTGAAACGATTATCTTTTGAATCTGTTAGTTTTTTGAGGTTTTTTGTAGTGTCTTTCACCATCAAAAGCGTATCGGGTTTCACAAACATACTATCCCCTACCGTTGTGGGAGGTGAGACAACGGCAGGTTGTTGTGCCAAGAGCGTAGCCGTACCAAGCAGCCAAACATTGACTAATACATAAAAATGGTATCGCGAAAATAAGGACATTGTATTAAGAAATTGGGGCATTCACAATAGCATCTATTTTGAGGCGCAAGGCGCGTAGTATTCGAGCAATATCAAAAATATCGTCGCGCGTAACAAGATAGGCATTGCTAATAGCATATTGATTACCTTCGAGAGTCATAAAACACCATTCACGCCCAATCACAAAACTGCCATAAATGACTTGGGTAGCATTGTTCAGGTGTTGTGCTGCCAACATTGCCGCCAAACACTGTCCCGCCGGATGACGGTCAATGTCTATCGTTTTTTTGTATTCGTGAAAACAAAAATAAGGCGTTTCGGGTTCTTCGGTTCCTGTAGCAATCATCAAATCGGGTTTGCCACTTAACTCTTTTCCGTCAATGGTAGCAGTAAGTTGACGCTCGGCGAAGGCTCGGTAATTGTTACCATCTAAATCGACAATTCCGATGATAGTGCCAATACACTTTAGAATAAGTTCTTGCTCGTTATAAGCATAAATCCGATTCATCAGTTTTTGACTTAAGCTGTTCAATACTTCTCTTTCTGCCGCTGTTATCATTACTTGGGTTGATAACCACTCATCGAGAGAAGCTAAACTTGGAACTAAACTTAAGCCAAATTCTGCTCGCAGTTTTTGCAAAGTATACTCTCTGAAGTTGCTCATAATGTATTTGTTTTAGAGATGAAAGAAAAGCATTAGCATTAATTTCTGTTTTTGAAAAGGGACTACTCCTTACCTTCTTTCTCCTCCATTTTTTGATACCGTTTTTCGGTGCGTTTAGGATACAAAATAGTACCAAGATATTTGCCCGGTGTGTTGTCAAAGTTGTTCAATAGCACATCGAGGTCTTTAATAGTCTTGTTAAGGTCTGTATATAGTTTGTCGTCGGTGAGCAACTTGCCCATCGTACCCTCGCCTTTTTGCAAGTCTGTTATCAGTCCATTAGCGGTTTTGACGGTTGTTTGCAAATCGCTTAAAGTGGCATTAAGGTTGTCGGTGGTTTTTTTCAATTCCAAACTACGCACATTTGCCGTAATGCCTTTGGCATCGTCCAAAATAGGGTTAAGTTTAGTGGCGCTGGTGCGCAGTTCTGCCATCAGTGATTTGGCATCACCCAAAATTTGGTTGAGTTGCTTCATATCATTGGCAGTAAAATTTTTGACATCACCCGTAATACTATTCGCATTGTCGGCGGTTGTTTGCAATTTTTTCGTCAAACTTTCCACGTTGTTCAATGTTTGTGCCAACTGTTGCGAACGCATAATTTTGTTGGTGGCTGCCAAGGTGGAGTCTAAGGTAATAATAACTTTTTCGGCTCTATCTTTGATAGGACCAATTTGTTCCATAGCCATATCCATCATGCCCCCCGAAACTTTGCCGTTCAGCGTATCGCCGTCTTCATGAAAACGACCATTAAAAGCATATTTACCCAAACTGTCTTTAGGCAAATCTAAAAGCATTGCCATTTCGCCCAACAAACCGTCCGACACGATGCTCGCCAGCGAACCGTCAGGCACGCGAACATCATCGTTAACACTAAAAGCAACAGTCACTTTATAGTCCTTGCGAGGGGTGATAGATTCTACAATACCTACCTGCAAACCATTCATGCGAATAGGATTGGCAACCAACAAACCCTTCACATCATCATAAATGGCATAGAAAGTTTGGTCGCGGTTAAACACTTTTTTTCCACGCAAAAAGTTATACCCTAATACCAAGATGATAATCGCAATTAAGGTGAGCGCACCCACTTTTGCTTCGTTAGATATTTTCACAAATAAGAAATTTAGCCGTCAAAAAAGATTTTTATCCACAAAGGTACGACGATTTGGACAAAAAACCAACCAAATGCACGCCAAAATAAATACCTTATGTAAATTTTGACAAATTATCCCTAACTTTGCCCCACCAATTAAACATTTTGAGGTTTTTTTATACCCACAAAGAGGTATCCCCCGTCTCACAAACCTCCTTAAACGCCAATTATCAATAATATGAGCAAAGTAATTACACCACAAGAAGAAGACTACTCCAAGTGGTACAACGACATCGTACAGGAAGCAGGAATGGCAGAAAATTCGCCTGTTCGCGGTTGCATGGTCATCAAGCCTTATGGTTTTGCAATATGGGAAAAAATGCGTGATGCCTTAGATGCCCGCTTCAAAGCAACAGGACACCAAAACGCTTCCTTTCCCTTGCTAATTCCCAAAAGTTTCTTGAGCAAAGAAGCCGACCATGTCGAAGGATTTGCCAAAGAATGCGCCGTTGTCACCCACTATCGCCTCAAAAATGACCCCAACGGCAAAGGTGTTATTGTAGACCCCGATGCCCGACTCGAAGAAGAACTCATTATCCGTCCAACCTCCGAAACCATCATTTGGAGTACCTACAAAAATTGGATACAATCCTACCGCGACCTGCCTTTGCTCATCAACCAATGGGCAAACGTCATGCGTTGGGAAATGCGTACCCGCTTGTTCCTCCGAACCGCCGAATTTCATTGGCAAGAAGGACACACAGCACACGCCACAGACCGAGAAGCCATCGACGAAACTATCCTCATGCTCAACGAATACGCCAACTTTATGGAAAACTACATGGCTGTTCCCGTCATCAAAGGCGTAAAAACAGCTAACGAACGATTTGCAGGAGCCGTCGACACCTATTGCGTCGAAGCATTGATGCAAGACGGAAAAGCCCTACAAATGGGAACATCGCACTTCTTAGGGCAAAACTTTGCCAAAGCATTCGATGTTAAATTCCTAAGCAGAGAAGGCAAAGAAGAATACGCATGGGCAACTTCATGGGGAACATCTACCCGCATGATGGGCGGACTAATCATGACCCACTCCGACAACGAAGGACTCGTTTTGCCACCACGTTTAGCACCTATCCAAGTCGTCATTGTGCCAATCATCAACAAAAATACCAAAGACCGTTTGAGCGATATTGCCAAAGTTGTCGACAAAATAAAAGCCGAAATACCCAACGTCACAGTCAAATATGACGACGACGATACCCGCACTTCCGGCTTCAAATTTGCAGAATACGAACTCAAAGGGGTGCCTATTCGCATTGCCATTGGCTTGCGCGATTTAGAAAACAACACTTGCGAAATCTCCCGACGCGACACCCGCGAAAAAACCAACGTTTCTTTAGACGGCATTGGACAATACATCACCGATTTGCTCGAAGCCATACAAACCAACCTCTACCAACGTGCCTTAGCGCACCGCACCGCCCTGACCACCAAAGTCGACACATGGGACGAGTTTGTAGATGTTCTCAACAACAAAAGTGGCTTCATCTATGCTCATTGGGACGGCACCAGCCAAACCGAAGAGGCAATCAAAGAAGCTACCAAAGCCACTATCCGTTGCATTCCGCTCAACAATCCCGCCGAAAAAGGTGTTTGTGTCTTTAGTGGTAAAGAGTCAAACCAACGCGTTTTGTTTGCTCGAGCCTATTAAAAATGCAACAAGGCAATGCCTAACAATACTGCATTTTTTTATTCCAACAGGCTATATACATCATCTGAATACCAACAAAATGCTTAAAATAGAACAGTAGACATACTTATTTTTTTGGGCGTTTCCCTGCGGGTCGGGCTTTACAGGGCTTCGCTTTGCTTCGGTGCAAGCACCAGCCTAACGGCTGCCCTTACAATCCCTAACGCGCTTCGCCACTCGAACAAGACAAAACCGTAAATCCTTCGATAGTAGTAATACTGTCGAAGGGTTTTTGTTTATAGGAATATTGCAAGCAAAACAAGTTTTGATGGTTGCTATGAATCTATTTAATGCGCCAAATATTTCCGTGAGTGCGCCAAATGTTTCTGTTAGTGCGCCAAATGTTTCTGTTAGTGCGCCAAATGTTTCTGTTAGTGCGCCAAATGTTTCTGATCGTCCGAGAGAAGTGTATGTAAGTAGTGTGAATCTTAGTGTATTTGGGGCAATTGTGTCTGTTAGTTCTACA
>JAEUUX010000104.1 GCA_016787295.1 Chitinophagales bacterium | reverse complement strand
ACTCTTTGCCAATACTCCAAAAAGCATTACCTTTACACTTTTAACTTACATAAAAACAGTTTTAATGAAACCTAAACACATTTTTACGATTTTTGTAGCGCTTTATGGCATAATGACTACTACGCTGACTGCTAATGCCCAGACCACTTTTGGTGAGCAGCAAATTATTACATACTCCGAAACAAGCGGGGCAAGCGATGTTCATGCCGCCGATTTAGATGGTGACGAAGACATGGACATATTATCTGTTTCGCAAAATGATAATAAAATAGCCTGGTACGAAAACGATGGCAGCGGCAACTTTGGACAACAGCAAATCATTACAACAGCTATTGCTTATGTAAGCTCTATCTATGCTGCCGATTTGGATAATGATGGTGATATAGATGTATTGTCGGCTTCTGAGGCGGACAATAAAATAGCCTGGCACGAAAACGATGGTAGCGGCAACTTTGGCACCCAACAAATCATTACAACGAATGCTAACTATGCCCAATCTGTCTATGCCGCCGATTTGGACAATGATGGTGATATAGATGTATTATCAGCATCTCCTGAAGATGACAAAATAGCATGGTACGAAAACGATGGCAGCGGCAACTTTGGCACCCAACAAATCATTACAACAAATGCTAATGGTGCTGTTTCTGTTTATGCTGCTGATTTGGACAACGATGGTGATATAGATGTATTGTCGGCTTCTGGTGATGATAATAAAATAGCCTGGTATGAAAATGATGGCAGCGGCAATTTTGGGATGCAGCAAACCATTACAACAAATGCTTCTGGTGCGAAATCTGTCTATGCCGCCGATTTGGACAATGATGGCGATATAGATGTATTGTCGGCTTCTAATACCAAAATAGCTTGGTACAAAAACGATGGCAGCGGCAACTTTGGCACCCAACAAACTATTACAACAGGTACTAATACTGCAATCGGTGTTTATGCCGCCGATTTGGACAATGATGGCGATATAGATGTATTGTCGGTTTCTTATACCAAAATAGCTTGGTACAAAAACGATGGTAGCGGCAGCTTTGGCACCCAACAAATCATTACAACGAATGCTAACTATGCCCAATCTGTCTATGCCGCTGATTTAGATAATGATGGTGATATAGATGTTTTATCTGCTTCTGGCGGTGACGATAAAATAGCCTGGTATGAAAACGATGATAGTGGCAACTTTGGAGAGCAGCAAATCCTTACAATGTCTGTTGCTTCTGATCCAGTTTCTGTCTATGCCGTCGATTTGGACAACGATGGTGATATAGATGTTTTGTCGGCATCTTTTGTAGACAATAAAATAGCCTGGTACGAAAACGATGGCAGCGGCAACTTTGGCGAACAACACATTATTACAACTAATGTATTTTTAGCACTTTCTGTCTATGCCGCCGATTTAGACAACGATGGTGATACAGATGTATTGTCGGCTTCTGGCGGAGACAAT
>JAEUUX010000068.1 GCA_016787295.1 Chitinophagales bacterium | reverse complement strand
ACCGCCACACGACAACGATAGCGACCCATATCTGACACAGCTTCTAGAAATTTTTGTACTTGCATCTTGCAAAGGTAGAATCTATTGGGCATATTTCCTAATCCTGTGCCTAATTACATTAATTCTGTCCAAAGTCTAAATATTGAGTAATGCAGCAAAAAAATACCCCAAATAGGCTCCAACAAATAAAGAGGGTGCAAAATTTCCCCCATTGCCACCACTACCCAATGTCAAACCCGAAGCAATGGGTTTTATGAATATCAAAACTCCCACAAACAGCAACACCAATATATCATTAGATTGGTAAGGCTGTAAAAAACTGTGATTCAATAAACTTTCGGGCTTAAGCAATGATAGGTTTTTGATACTTTGATAGCCTTCGCCAAAAAGTGGTGGAAAAAACAAAATCAAAATTCCCAACAAACATCCACCCAAAAGCGCTTTTTGGTAGACGCTCAAAGACAGCGTACTAATGGTAGACTCTACTTTTTTGAACATACGGGCATAATATACCGACACCATGCCCGCCAATATGCCAAGAATAAAATAATATGGTACGTTGTGATAATTAAAAGGCTCTGTAAGCTCAAATGAAAGAAGTATCCCTTCTTTTAAGATAATTTTGGAACTTAAAGCACCCGCAACAGAAGCTATAATAATGGATGTAAATGCAGAAATGCTAATGTCTATCAAAAAAACTTCAAAAGTGAATAACACACCTGCAATTGGAGCATTAAAAGCTGCCCCGATGCTTGCTGCTACGCCACAAGCCAACAACAATGTTTTATCACGATAACCCAAGCCATTCAAATCGGCATAATTGGCACCCAAAGCAGCACCAGTTATCACACTTGGTGCCTCCAAACCCACCGACCCACCAAACCCAACGGTTAATGAACTTGTAAGGATTTGGCTATAGGTTTGTTGTCGGGGTATGGTACTCGATTTTTTGACAATGGCATAAATAATATGGCTAATGCCTTTTTGTAAGTTGCCATTCAACACTTTTTTTATTACCAATATTGTTAACAATATGCCCAGTGTAGGCAAAAAAACATAGAAATACTTTCTTTGTCCAATATCCCAACTTGTTGTTGTAATAAAAATCAAATGTACAAATGACTTGAGAAAAACTACCGCCCAACCAACCAATAAGCCCACAATAATAGCCGAAATAAAGAGAAATTGTTTGGAGGAAAGCCGACTTTTTGCTATTTCAAAGCCTCTCAATATAGATAGATGCAACCGATTCATTGGTATGTGTGTGTGTGTGTAAATACTGCAATAAATAAAAGGCATAAAGGGATAAACCACTTTATGCCTTTTTATAAGTGCAAAATTACATTTTTTTTTCTTTGTGATGCTATTTTCATGTTTACTATCCAAAATCTTGTTGCGAACCATTTGTTGTTTATAATACCAACTTCATCATAATATCAGTTTGTTCATCATCACCCAAATGAAAAATGTGTGTCCCAAAAGCCACAAAACCATTTTTTTCATAAAAACGAATGGCGCGCGGATTTTGTTCCCAAACACCCAACCAAATATAGGGTGAATGAACTTGTTTGGCAACTGCTATGGCTTGGTCATACAACAACTGTCCCACATTTTTACCATGAAAATCTTTTAAAACATAAATCCGTTCTATTTCGAGGGCTTTGGTGTTTTGCAATTCTGTTTGGGCTGCTCCAAGGTTTAGTTTGAGATAACCAATGATTTGGTCATCTTGTTGTGCCAAATAAAATTCGGTGTTTGGGTCTGCCAACTCTGCCTGCACTTTTTCTGTAGCAAAACTTTCTTCGAGATATTTTTGCATATCTTTTTCGCTATTATCAGCAGCAAAAGTCTCGAAAAATGTTTGTCTACCAATTTGTTGCAATAGGTAGTGGTCGTTGGGAGTGGCTTTTCTAATGATGTATTTTTCCATAGTGTACTTTAATTTAAGCAGGGAGCGGTTCTCATTATTTTTGCATTTGTGTAGGTTTGTTAACAGTATCACTTTCCAATATGCCGTCGCGCAAGCGCACCAAACGATGAGCATAGTGTGCAATATCTTCTTCGTGTGTAACCATAATAACAGTATTTCCTTTTCGGTGAATATCGTCTAAGATTTGCATAATTTCGATAGACGTTTTGGTGTCCAAGTTACCTGTGGGTTCATCTGCCAAGATAATCGATGGCGAATTGACTAAGGCACGGGCAATGGCAATGCGTTGTCGTTGCCCGCCTGATAGTTCGTTAGGTTTGTGGTTAGCACGATCACCCAAGCCAACAGCTTCAAGCATTTGCATAGCAATATCGTAGCGGGTTTGCCTTTTTTTGCCTGCATATACTAATGGCATTGCTACATTTTCCCATGCTGTTAGGCGTGGCAGGAGGTTAAAAGTTTGAAAAATAAACCCAATTTCTTTGTTTCGCACTTCTGCCAGCTCGTCGTCCGACATTTGTGCTACTTCGGTATTGTTGAGGGTATAGGTGCCACTTGTGGGCGTGTCTAAGCAACCCAAAATGTTCATCAAAGTGGACTTGCCCGACCCCGACGGACCCATCAAGGCAACATATTCGTTTCTATTGATGTCCAATGTCACACCATTGAGGGCGCGAATGACCGTGTCGCCCATTACATAGTGTTTTTTGATGTCATGAATGGCAATAATTTTTTCCATTTATCGACTAAATTTATTTTTGAATGACCTTTGGCACTAAAAAATAATGCTCGTCTTTCAGGGGCGCATTTCGTAGCGCTTCGGTTTGTGTGGTGAGGTTTTGTGGCACATCTTCGCGCCATACATTGTATTCGTCTTCATTGACATAGACAAGTGGTTCAACGTTGCTGGTGTCTAATTCACTGATTTTTTCAAAAAAACCGACTACTTTTTCCAAATCTTGTTGGATAATCAGTTTTTCTTCGTCATCAAACACCAAACGGGTGAGATTGGCTAAATGGTCGATTAGGGTATTATCGATTTGGGTCATTTGGAATTGTTTTGATAGATGGTGTTGGGCATGAGTTTGGTTCAAAAAATATGCACAATTTGTTGTGGCAATGGTGCGGCAAGTTGGTGACGAATGGCGTTGGGGCGGAGGTCGGCAAGAGCAATTTGTTCGGAAGGCAACCAATGAAACAGGAATCGGAGCTTGTTTTCGGTCGTTTCGAAATCGTTAAAAGGCAAATACGAATCGGCATTGAGACTGATATGGTAATAAAAACCTATTTCGTGATATATTTGTTGGTCATACTCGAATTGGTTTTCCATAACCCACAACAATTGATGGATTTGGATATTGACCTGCAACTCTTCTATCCATTCTCGCTGCAAAGCATCGCGGGTAAGTTCGCCTTTTTCGACACGTCCGCCGGGCAAATACCAAAAGTCGTCCGATATCAGCCGATGGACTAATAGTTTTTTATCTTGCCACAAAATACCTGCTACTCTAATTTGTTGTACCATTAGCTTAGTTAAGCATTTTAATGAAAGAAGTCATTATCCAATTACGGTCGGATTTAGTGATTTTGTCTAACATTTTATCAGCAGCGGCAGAAAGGTCGCTAATATCAGCAACCGTTTTTTTGAAAGCGGCGGTTTCGGCATCGGCAGGTTCCACTTGCATGAGCGATTCAAGAATTTCGCGAATGGGTTCTAATTCGCGTTTTTTTCTTTGCCCAATGATTTGGATAGCCACTCTCCAAATATCTTTTTCGGCATAAAAATACTCTTTTCTGTCGCCCGGTTTATATTCTTTCATCACCAAGCCCCAATCCATGAGCGCCCGCAAATTCATGTTCGCATTGCCGCGCGAAATATCCAACTCGTCCATTATATTATCGGCAGACAGCGACATGGGAGAAATGAGCAATAAGGCATGAACTTGTGCCATGGTGCGGTTGATGCCCCATTTTGAGCCAAAAGACCCCCATGCTTGTATAAATCTTTGTTTGCCCTCATCTAAATTCATGCAAATAGGTTATTTTTTTGATGTCTAAGGAATAAATGCACCTTTTGGGCAATAGAACAACCCAAAATCGGTCGAAACGCGCTATTTTTGCAGCGCAAAATAGGACTGTGACAAAATAGCAGCGCAAAACTACTTCTTTTTTGTCAATAAATCGCAATATTTTCAGAACTTTCAGTCATTTTTGAAAATTAAGCGGGTTCTATACCTATTCCAAACCGTTTTTTATATTGTATATGACAGATATTGCAACACCCCAGAAGCCATTTGTGGTGGTTTTGGGCGGCATCGAAAGCGGAGTTGGGGCAGCTTTGTTAGCCCAAAAACAACAGTATTCGGTATTTGTATCAGATAAAGGCACTATACCTATTGCCTATAAACAAGTATTGAAACAGCATGGCATTCGTTTTGAAGAAAATCAACATGACGAAAACCTAATTTTGACGGCAGATATTGTAGTAAAAAGCCCCGGCATTCCCGAAAAAGCACCTATCATTCAACAAATTCGTGCCAAAGGCATTACGTTGGTGTCGGAAATTGAATTTGCGGCGCGCCACACCACTGTTCCCATCATCGCCATAACAGGCAGCAACGGCAAAACCACTACCACTTCTCTGACCTATCACCTATTGGAACAAGCCGGTTTATCGGTACAATTGGGTGGCAACATTGGTGAAAGTTTTGCCAAATTGGTAGCAACACAACCACCACCATCTTATTATGTGTTGGAAGTAAGTAGTTTTCAGTTAGATGACATTCAAACTTTTGCTCCACACATCGCCATGATTACCAACATCACTCCCGACCATTTAGACCGTTATAATTATCGGTTTGAGGAATATGTTGTAGCCAAATTTCGGATTGCAGCCCATCAAAAAAACACCGATCATCTTATTTTGGGGATAGACAATCCTGCCATACAAGAGCATTTACAACAAAATCTCCATTTTTCGGAAGCCCAACAATATCGTTTTTCTATCGAAGACGATGCTTCTGTAGCCTTTGGCACGGTAGAATCTATGACGGTTTTGGGTAAAAAAATAAGTCTGCAACAATTTCCCTTATCAGGCAAACATAACCGCTATAATGCCTTGTGTGCAGCGCTCGTGGCGCGAATTTTGGGCATAGACGCAGCTACTATAGAAAAAGGCTTGAACAGTTTTGAGGCATTAGAAAACCGCTTAGAACCTGTAGCAACCCGCAACGACGTGTTGTATATCAACGACTCAAAAGCCACCAATATCGACTCGGCTTGGTATGCTTTGGACGGCATGACGCGCCCTATTGTGTGGATTGCAGGCGGCACCGATAAAGGTAACGACTATGGTTTGTTGTACGAATTGGTGCAACAAAAAGTGCGCGCCATTGTTTGTATGTGTGTGGATAGCTCCAAAATAAAAGCGGCTTTTTCGCCTTTGGGTATTCCTATTGTAGATGCTTTGTCAGCAACCGAAGCCGTGCAACAAAGCCAACAATTGGCACAAAAAGGTGATGTGGTACTGCTTTCGCCCGCCTGCGCCAGCTTCGATTTGTTCCAAAACTATGTAGATAGAGGGAATAAATTTAGAGAATCTGTGTTGGCATTAACCTAATCCGAAAAAAAAGCCGTACCTTTGCAACTCATTTTTTTAAATTCTCTAAATTCTTTTTTTTCCATGAAAAAATTATCCATTGCCATGATGCTTTTGGCAGGTTTGGTAGTTACTACCAGCTCTTGTAAAAAAGACGAAACCGCTGACAAGTTAAAAGGTACTACTTGGAAACAAATAGGCGCTACAGTAGATCCTGCTATGCCGTTTTTAGGCTCTGACTTGTGGTCTATATATGCAGCTTGTGTAAAAGATAATTTGTATACTTTTAACGCAGATGGCACAGGCACAGAAGACGAAGGTGCAACCAAATGTGCAGCATCTGATCCACAAACAGTAGATACCTTCACATGGTCTTTATCTGATGATGGCGAAACATTAACTATCTCAGACTCTGCTAGTGTTTCGCAAGCACTAAATATCGATGAACTAAGCGACGAGACACTTAAGTTGTCTTTCTCGGAATTAGATTCTATTGACAATGTTACTTACAAATACACTAGTACTTACCAAGCTCAATAAACAACTTGATTAGTTGGTAATACTTCCTCTAAAATCGGCTTTGTTCTCTTTGGAGCAGCAAAGCCGATTTTTTGTTGTATATTTTGAGCTATAGCAACAGACTAAGGGTTTTTTCCCTACTTTTGTGACAGAAAATCGTATTTTTTAGGGAACTTTTTGAGCGGTTATGGTATTGTATACTTAGTTCCGCTATTGGAACAAAATTTTTGTACCTCTTAATAAATTAGCTATGATTCTATTTGTTATTATTGGTTTGGTGTTGCTTGTAGGAGCAAGTGTGGTGAGCAGAAGTATGCCCGACCGTCGTTCAGGAACGGGTATTTTGCGCCTTGTGGGGATATTGTTCATAGTATTGGGGCTTGTTTTTTCTATTATTGTGCAAGTTGGTTCGGGCGAGGTGGGTGTGCCTGTATTGTTTGGCAAAGTAACCAACGAGGTGTTGCATAGTGGTCTCAATGTGGTGAATCCGTTGGTAGATGTAGCCATTTTTGATACCAAAACCCAAAACTATACCATGTCTGCCATTCACAGTGAGGGCGAGATGGCAGGTGACGATGCTATTCGGATTTTATCCTCCGATGGTCTGGAAGTAACGATGGATATTTCGGTTTTGTATAGAGTACTGGATACAGAAACGCCTAAAATTCTGCGCGAAATTGGTAGAAATGATGCCTATAAAGAAAAAATTGTTCGTCCTGTTACGCGCACCAAAATCAGAGATAATGCTGTTTATTATACTGCCATTGACCTGTATTCTCAAAAACGCGAAGAGTTCCAGAACCGCATTTTTAGTAGTATAGAAAAAGATTTTAAACAACGTGGACTCGTTTTGGAGCAATTGTTGATTAGAAATATTTCGCTGCCCGAATCGGTAAAATTGACCATTGAGTCGAAAATTAATGCCGAACAAGAGGCACAAAAAATGCAGTTTGTGTTGGATAAAGAAAAACAAGAAGCCGAACGTAAACGTGTGGAGGCACAAGGTATTGCAGATTATCAGCGCATTATCGGGCAACAACTAAGCGACAAACAGTTGCGCTACGAAATGATAAAAGCATACCAATCACTAAGCAATTCACCCAATGCCAAAGTGATTATTATGGGCGATAATGCTAAAACGCCCCTTATTTTGGGCAACTAAGGCACTTTATTGGCAGTTGTAGGGATAAAAAAGCAGCGAAGCGCCTAAAAATCGGCTAAAAATTGTACCTTTGCAGTCCTATTTCATTTAGTCATTTTTAGTCATTCTTTTTTTTGATGTCAAGCACCTATCCCATACAACTGCCCAACGGACGCATCATTGGTCATCACCACAAACCGTTCATTATTGCCGAAATGTCGGGCAATCATAACCAATCTTTGGAACGCGCTATGAAAATTGTGGCGGCAGCAGCTCAAGCAGGTGCTGATGCCATTAAGCTGCAAACCTATACTGCTGATACCATGACGTTGCGCGGCGCACACACCATTACCGACCCCAATTCGTTGTGGTATCAATACGAACTACACGACCTCTACAAGCAAGCCTATACCCCTTGGGAATGGCACGAACCCTTGTTCCGCTATGCCGCCTCCTTGGGTTTGGTGGCTTTTAGCAGTCCTTTTGACGAAACATCGGTGGATTTTTTAGAAAAATTGGACATGCCTATCTACAAAATTGCTTCGTTCGAAAATACCGACCACCCACTTTTAGCCAAAATTGCACGCACAGGAAAACCGGTCATTATGTCAACTGGTGTGGCTTCGGCAGCAGACATCACCGAAAGCGTGGCGGTATTGCGCGACAATGGTTGTCGGCAGTTGGTGTTGCTCAAATGCACCAGCACTTATCCTGCTTCGCCCGAAAACACCAATTTGCGTACCATTCCAAGTATGCAAGAGTTGTATGCCGATTGCATTATTGGCTTGTCTGACCACACGATGGGCATTGGCGCAGCGGTGGCGGCGGTGGCTTTGGGCGCACGCGTCATCGAAAAACATTTTACCTTGCGACGTGCTGATGGCGGCGTGGATTCTACCTTTTCGCTCGAACCCGAAGAACTTGCTGCTTTGGTGACAGAAACAGAACGAGCTTTTGCGGCTTTGGGCGAAGTGCAGTATGGCATACAAGAAAGCGAAAAAAATAGTTTGCTCTACAAACGGTCTATCTATGTGGCAGAAGATATGCAGGCGGGCGATGTGTTTACAACCACCAATTTGCGACGCATTCGTCCTGCCAATGGCTTGCCTCCTAAGTATTATGAGCTTTTGTTGGGCAAAAAAGCGGTGCGCCCCATCACCAAAGGTACACCATTGACATGGGACATGGTGTTGGGATAATAAAATTTTGTTCAGAAAAACAGCTTGATATGAAAACCCTATACCTTGTGCGACATGCTAAATCGTCGTGGGACAATCAATTTACGACCGACCACGACCGACCACTCAACGAACGCGGCTATCGCAATGCCCCACAAATTGGAGCTTATCTGGCAGCCCGCTCTCCAATGCCTGATTTGATAGTGAGTAGCACCGCCAACCGCGCTGCCACAACAGCGCGCCTCATTGCCGAACAATGGCAATATCCTGTCGAAAATATCCAAGAAAAAAATCTTTTGTATTGGTTTGACTATGATGTACAACCCTTGGTGGGCATGGTGCAAAACACACCCGATACAGTCAAAAGTTTGATGATAACAGGTCATAATCCAACTTTCACACACCTGACCAACCATTTTTTAAAGATACATCAATTCAACGAGTTGCCCACCTGTGCTGTGGTTTGTCTGGTTTTTGATACCGATTCTTGGGCAAATGTGGGCGAAACAGCCGCTCAATTGGAGTGGCACATTTTCCCGAAAATGTTGTCCTAAATTAATTATACTAAATTGAAAATACTTTTCGGATTTGACAATAGACGATGTCACGCACTCATTCCAAAATGTAACATCAATTAGCGACCATTTTCCATTCCTCCAAATGCTATTGTCACAAGCGATAAATGGTGATTCTACTTTTT
>JAEUUX010000239.1 GCA_016787295.1 Chitinophagales bacterium | reverse complement strand
ATTCTTTGATGACTTAGACTCGGCGCAGCCATTTTAAGAATCGCCCCCTTAATCAGTTCGACTCTTTCGCTGAATTTCCACATCAAATAATCGGCATAAGAATAGATGCCATTGGGGTCTAATTGGGATAGTTGGGTGATTTCGAGGGTGGTTTCCATAATACTACGATATTGTTTTAAGTTTGGTTATGTCTATAAAATGTTTGTCAAGGGTATATAGACAGATATTGTACGCTATGCAGGTTGCTGCTATCCAAATGTCATTTTCAGGAATAGGTCTGCCTTTTATTTTTAATTCATGTCTTATATTAGCGTACTCTTCTGCCACTACTTTGTTGATATTGAGTGGCAAACAAGTTGCTATAAATGCTTGGTAAATGGGCATATTTTCTCTACTTTTTGCAGCATTTTTTGCCCCAAAAAGTAACTCGCCACAAACGGTAATGGGCAAATAAATAGCCGAAACGTCTGTAATTTTATCAAAAACGTCACGTTTGCCGTTGAGGATAGCTATGGCAACATTAGTATCTAAGGCTATATGTTTCATATTACCACTCTCCTTCAATATGATTAAATTCGGAGTCTATACAATGTTGCATTTGCTGGGCTTCTTCGTCCGAAATAATATTAAAAAAATGCAAAACTTTATTTTTGTTTGAAAAAAAAGCAATATTTTGCATTTCTAACAAACACACATAGTCATAAATAGTATTTAGCAAACTCGGGTCGTCCACCTTTTTAATGACATTTAGAATTTGTTGTTGTATGGTCATATTTTGGGGGTTTTAAATTTTAATTATAGGTCTGCAAAAACTTTGTTCAAATCTACCTCCAAACCAGCCAAAACGCTACTCGGAATGGCTTCGTCGTCGCTGTAGATTTTGCGGAAAACATACTTTTGGGTTGTCTTGTCCAAGTCAAACACATTGACAACCTTTTCATTTGGAAAAACTATCCAATACTCCAACACGCCAGCTTCTTCGTATAGGTGAAATTTGGTGTCGATGTCGTGTTTTTTGTTCGATGCAGAAATGATTTCGATAATC
>JAEUUX010000287.1 GCA_016787295.1 Chitinophagales bacterium | reverse complement strand
GGTGTGTCTGTAGCTTTGGCTTGTTTGATGTCGGAGAAGGTGGTGCGGACGTTGCCGAGGTGGTCGGTTAGTTCGTATTGTTTTTGTCCGCGTTCTTGGGTGGCGAGGATAGAAGAGTAGTCACGTTTGTTACCCACATTATATTTAATGTGTGCTTGTGCGTTGATGTTTCCACGTAGGGATTTGTATGGTGAATTATCGAAGCTACCATACAAGGGCAGGGTGTGTGTTGCAAAACTAATGGTATTTTCGTCAGGATTAAGGATAGAAAGCACTTTAGTTTTGAGCATAAAAGCTACATACATCCGTTGGTTTTTCGCCCGTCGAATGGTGCTATAGCTATAGGAAGCACCTTGGTTAGTTTGGTAGGTATCAGGGTTGGTGCTTTGTGATACAATTTCAAAACTAATTGGATTGGTAGATAAATTAAAGCGGGCAATTTGTTCGGTACTTTGTCTTTTAACGATGGCATACACATATTTACCCTCCGGAGAGAAATCTATACTTCTGATGAGGTAGTTTTTGGGCTGTGCATTGGGAACAACAATGGTGGCATTGACCGTAGTAGATAGGGTCGGAGTCTGGGTAGTTGGGTCTATTTGGTATAGGCGCAACTGTCCCACAGCTCCAGCGTCAGATGTACCTATATTATTGGCAACAGCGAGTTGTTGTCCATTGGGAGATATTTGGATTTCGGGCGTATTGGTATTAGTAGCTATATAGGAGTCGAAAGCCGTTCCAACAGTAGATAAAACAATATTAGTATTAGAATAAGTAGCTCCGATATTTTCGGTAATATTAGACAGCGTGAGTTTGACTAAGGTGATAGGCGGTGTTGGTGCTGTATTTTTTTTGCGCAAATATAGCGTTATTTTTCCATATTGAGAAGTATAATCGGCACTTAGGGCAAAAGATTTTTCGAATTCAGAGTTAGTTAATATCTTTCGCCACTTAAAGTTCAATTGATTAGGTTGTGAAGGGGTGTCATAGCACATTTTACAGACCATTAGGTTATGATCATTGTTGACACTAAACTGTAAATAGCAGTTATATTGCTCAGACATTTCTCCAAAATTGTTAATGATAGGCACAGTAATGCTTTGTGATTTGGGGCTAAAATTACTGTATTCAGATGTAGCTGTTCCTGTAAAAATTTGTGCTACTTGGTTAGTGTTGTAACAAGTAAGAGAGTTGCTATTATTGGTATTAACTGTCTGTCCAATGGTCATTATACCTTCTTCGTTTTCGGCAACAGAGGTGTTTTGGTTGTTTCCAGTCGAAATGCTTCCTATTGCAGGATAATTAAACAAAACGGGATTGGGCTGTTCAACAGTAGCCAAGAGTTCAAAAGGAGACTCAAACATACCAAACAGCAAATGATTGTATTCGCTATTGTATTTTTGTTCTGTTGGGAATGTCAATTGTCCAGTAAGACCGCTACCGCCAATGGTATTGGGAATATCCATATTAAGAGACACATTGCCTAATCTGCTACTGCCATACAAGGGCATTTCTTTGAGTTGTAGGCTATTGTCTCCTGTTTGTTCATAGATAGCCATAGGATTGCCTTGCGCATCGCGCACATAAAGGCTTGATTTATAGATGTCTGGACTGTTGGTATAGGTTTCGTCTTGTCTTACCCTATTTTGTGTGGCATCGTAAGCAAAAGTTAGATTGGGAAGGTTGTTGGGATTACCTCCTGGATGCGTTACTTGGCTTATTTTTCCGTAGGGAGTCCATTCCATGTGGGTATTGCCCATGATGGAGTTGACTTCATCGGTTACATTGCCGATCAAGTCGTAGGCATAGGCAGTTGTACCTTTGAAGTCAGTGGTGCCTGTGCCAAGGTCATCGGTAAGGCTTCCAAGTCTATTGTTTCGGTTTTCGTCACCTATTGTAGGGGCGGAGTAGGTATAACTAAAATTATCAATGGCACCACCACTTTCGTTGTTTCTGCTTAATAATGTTACATTGCCATTTCTGTCGAAAGAATACGTGGTGTTGTAGGCTTGGGAATTAAGAACAGTTACACTCGTAGCAACACTATATGTATTACTTTTTTTAATCCTATTAAGCAGGTCATATTGGTAGCGATACTGTAGGGTTTGGTCGAGTTCTATGTTGGTATTTGGTGGTTTGATTCCGCGCTCTGTCCATGCGGCAATATTGCCGTTATAGAGGGATTGAATGTCAGATGAGGCATTATTAAGGGTGGTGATGGGAGAGACTGGTGCTACAAAATCGCCATCAAAATAATGTAGCTGCATACCATATAGGTCGGGTGGGAACATACTTGCCCTTTTGGTATTGTCCAATATACCATCTTGGTAGGGGTCTTTGGGGTTGTTTGAGGCTTCTTCGCTTAGGATGGGCGCATTAATGGCTTTGAGCCAGCCTTGTGCGGTATAGGTATAGTCAATGCCCTGGATCTTGTCGTCGCCCACTTCGGTGCGGCGCAGCGGTCCGTGTGGGTAGTAGGAGTAGGAAGCGTCTTTGTCCCAAAGGACAAGGTCGTTACTCGTCTCGGTATAGACCAATCTGTTTTGGGCATCGTAGGTATATCGGTGAGCAAATTGGTCGATTTGCCCTTTGTTGTAAACCACTTGCAAGACTTTTCCGCTTATGAGGTCGTATTGGTAGTCGATGAATCGGGGCTGGAATAGGGGCGCACCCGCAGTACCCGCATTTTTGACAGGTATATATTGGCAGAGCCACTCAACATTGCCATGCACATCGTAGCTGTAGATGGTATAGTGTCGTTGTGCGATATTTGTTGGTGTATTAGTTAGTATTAGGCTTTGGTCAGCGGCAAAATAGGTATAGCTAACGCGATTTTGCAAGAAGCGTTGCTGTCTTCCTGGTGGAAGGCTAATGTCGGTGCATGGTGTAGAATAGAAGGTTTTAACTATTTGGGATCTGCCGCTTGTTGGAGGGCAATTGTCTGTTGCTGCAAGTGGGTCATAAGTATTGTTAATCGCAGAGCCTGGTATAGCAAGATAGGTATTAGGATTTAAACCAATTCCAGTAACTCCATTAGCGCTAACTTCTCCTACTTCCATCACGCGTCCAAGTTTGTCATATTTAGTATAGGAGTATTTTGAATTACCTAGTTGTTTTTCGTTTTGAGAAAAGCGCACTTGCCCTGCCAAATTTCGCCAGAATTTGGTGGTTCCGCCGTCGGGCGTGTGTTGTCGGACAACCTGTCCGAGGCTATTGTATTGATAGTCAGTCACAAGGCTGTGTTGTGGGCTAACTTGGCGGTTTTTTACATTGGTATTGGTAAGTGCTGCCAAAGGAGCAACACCTTCGGGCGGCACGGTTTTGATGAGGTTGCCTGCTCGGTCGTAGTAGTATAGGGTATATTGGTGTTGTTTGAGGGTATAGGAAACAGTAAGTTCGTCATGGATGTTCGAGGGCAGTGTGCATTGCGTTTGGTAGCTTTGTGTCAAAACGGCAGCCTGTTGGGTCGCATTTTGTTGTATTTGGGAGTATAGGGTTTGTAAAATATCTGTTGCAGCGAGGTTGTCGCAAGTATAGGGATTGGGAGCTGGTCCTTGGGGGATTTTGGTGAAGATTAGGCATTGATGAGCTACAGTACAACTATGGCAATCATTTGCATTATCATATTGAGCGTTATTTATCGACTCGATAATTAAATTAGGAGGAGTGGTGGATACCGTAGTTGAAGGGGGGCAACAGCCATTATCAGTAACCATAAAATAGCCATTTTGAACATCATTAGGAGCAAAAAGTCCTTGTCCAGCAAGCTGATCTATATCTCTGCATCTAAAACTGCCACTTTCTTCTGGCACTGCTGCTTGCATACTTATTTGATATGAGCTTAAATTTTGTATATAGTAACCTAAATCATTGTAGTTAGGAGGAGTAGAAGGTGCATATGTTTGACACTTTTCGAGCAAAAATTGAGTATACCGATCAGTTAGGCACTCTGTTCGTGCTGGTAGTGGTAATACTGTGCAAGGAGAAGTGTTATTACTATTATGATCAGGAGAAAAGTTATTATTATTCAATACATCTCTGATATATTGAAATGTATAAAGGCAATTATCATCAGGCAAATTATCAACAGGGCAATTTTGCATGGCAAGCATATAATTTTCCAGAGTAATTTCTTGACCTGCTAAAGCAGAAATAGTATTTTGTGATCCATTGTTATCAGTATATGAACAATCAATTGCATAAGGAGCATTGATACTGATGTTAGCAAATCCCCCAGTGTTTACCGTTGCACCAGGTTGTAGTTGGGAGTAACATTCGTAGAAATTGTTTCTTATTTCTGCCATGACTTGGGCGAAAGCCATGCCATTTAATTGGTAAAGCTGTCCTGTTGTGTTATCAGTAGGGAGATTTGTTATAGTTAATGAAGTTATTACATAATTTACATTTGCGTCATTGTAATGTTGTTCTATTTTATCATGAATATCAGCTATATTGTTAGGAAAATAAGTGATATAGGCTGCTTGTATACAGGAGAGCATCTGGCGAATTTCGTTTTGAACAGAGGTTGGTGTCACATAAAGGGTATTTACTATATCATTGGCATCGGCTGTGTTGGAGTTGCTTGCCATTGAGGGATAATAACCAATACAATCGAAATAGTTGGCAATAAAATCGAAATTGACGGATATAGATGGAGTCCCTAATTGGGTATTTAGGCTGTTTAGGTCAGTCTCTGAAATAACCCCGTTTCCATTAGGGTCAGTATTAGTACCGCCTAATTCTTCCAAACTAGTCCATTCCTCTTCCGTTATTCCTGAGCCATTAGGAGGATTGTTATTACCTATAATATCATCTATCCCTACTCCGCCACCTGTATTAGTCTCAATGGCTAACATGGCGCTATATTGGTCGGCATAACTCACCACGCCACCATGCCAACAATTCCATATTTCTTCACACGAATAATCATCGGCAGCAATACGGTCGACTAAATCGCTTAATATACTGTTGAGTTCTGCCACTTTAGTAGAAATAGATATGTTATTACTATAGTGAAATGGATTAGGAAAACCTATAGTAGCATTAGGATTGCTCGCAGGAGAAGAAAGTTGTACTAGTAATGAACTTATATTTTCCTTAACTTGCTGTTGAGTGGGACTTAGATTACCCGAAAAATCACAGATATGCTCAGACCAATAAGCAACAAAGTCAGCAAAAAATGGATTGTCATTGAGGAGATATGGATTAGTGCTACTCGATTGCCATCCTCCAATAATATTACAAGGGCTTGGCGGGCAAGTAAGGTTAGGTATTTTGAGGTCAAAACAATTGTTAGAATTGGTATATTTAATAGTATATTCTTTTGTGGCGGGCTGTATAATGATAGTACCTTTTATTGTACCGTTAGGACTATAGTATATATAGATGGGTTTAGTGATACTATTTGCATTATTGATAGAATAGGTACTATTTGTTTGGAGAGTAACTACATTATTAGTAATTACGGTATAATTGCTCGGTAAATTAGAGATAGTGATAGTGCCATTATTATTAGAGTAAGTTATGGATACATTCCCTAAGTCTCCAAATGCAGCTACATTTGGTACTTGAGTTGAAAGTATGTCGTTATTAGGATTACTATTAGCAAAAACATCTAACATCTGATAAAACAAATGAATGGATTCATCAGAGTCAAGTATATTATCGTTCAAACTATTATCGGATACATCTATATTACCGCTTTCTACATCTTCAAGGAAATTAATAATGTCTTGAACGGTCACATCTCCACTATTTGTTCCTGTCGTAACAAGGTTATTAATAAATTCTAGCGGAAAATCTGTTAGTGGTAATTGTGAGGTATTGCCTAAAACTTTATTTTTTATCTTTGTTACAACTTCGGCTGAGAGGCTATTTGCCAGAACATCAATTGTTTCTGTTGTTGTTATTACTCCTGGTGGAGTGTTCAAATCGCCGCCTATGGGTTCTAGGTATTTGATGATGGTATAAGTACCTGGTTGCAAGGATACAGTTGGCGGACTGATATTAGGAATAATTGTAGCAGGAACTGTTACATTACATTGATCTTGAGGAGAATCTATAGTTACATATTCTGAGTAAATAGATTCGCCAGTAGCTGTATTAATAACAACAATTTTTAGTTTATACTGGCAAGTAGCACACCACTGAGTACATTCATTTTGAAATTTGTTTAATTCAATCTTGTATGCTAAGGAAACTTCAGTTAATGCCTCTGTCAAAGTAATAGTTGTACTAGCCACAATATTGTTGTTTTGTCCGCTGGTATTGTCCGTAATACTTTGGTTTACAGTAAAGGGAGTAGGTTCGTCCGTAGATTCGTCGGCTTGATCGTTTATTGGAAGTAAAGAACCTTCTTCATTTACATCTTGACCTGCTAAACAAGTAGCAATAGTATTGCCATTGAGATCCATATAGGCAATGCTTTGCACACCATTAGGGTCTGTTTGGGTGACTTTGTAGACACTTTTATAGGAAGGCGCTTCATCACCAAAAAGACGGATAAGTTCGTCGTCGGAGGCAGCTGCGTAGGTCGTTTTGGCAGTATGCTCACCTCCTATCTGGAATGTCGTACCTACCCCACCTTGTTCTTTTACGCGGCTGGTGCCATCGTTATAGAACAAAGTACGGCTAAAAGGTAGTCCTTGTGTGGAGGGAATTTGTGGGTCATTAGTACCATCATAATAAGTTTTAATAATACCATTTGCCGTCGATGGATTTCCTGTGCCGGTATCAAAATTTTGGGCAGTATAGGAACCATTACTATCATTATTTAACAATCCACCACTGTATCCAAGTGTAACATTGGCTCCGACTGCTATTGGAGCCGCAATACTTTGTAAGGCGGGACGACCACTAAAATCATACACCGTTTGTGAGCCTACTATAATATCTTTGTCGGTCAATAATGTTGTTTCATTCGTTGCACCTAATTTTTGAGATACGGAAGCAGGGCTGCCCGGTGTTTGGTTGAGCTGGCTTTGGGTTTGTATGGTTTGTAACAAGCCATTGGCATAAGTGATTTGCTCGCCTATGCGCGTTTGTTCATTGCGGTCGGTGTTGCCCTCCGCAAAAGTTCGGCTATATATCCAGTTTTTGTTATTGTCGAATTGGTCGGTATAGAAGCAGGCATTAGTTGCTATGGATCCACTATTAGTAATTTGCACCATAACAGGCGATGATGTTAAATTTACATAATATAAAGAATTGGATTGATTGTTTTCTATAACACTCCATAAATCTAATTGATTACTCCATACTCCCCAATTTTCATCATTTCCCGCTCCATTATCGGCTACATTGCCAATAGGACGAACACGCCAAAAGTAAAAACCATTGCCTTCTGTAAGGGTCAGTTTTAATGATGTATGCGCCGATTGCGTTTCTATGGTCAATGCTTTTGACCAATCTACATCCTTTGTAAGATATTTTGTTTCATTATAATCCCCAGCTATGTTGGCGGGAAATAATTTTAGTAGTTGAAATTCATAGTTGTTTACAGGACAATTCGGATTTGACAATTTCCAACTAAAAGTGGCTTCTACTTCTTCGCCATTAGTGTTTGTTGTTAGCATAACAGGATCCAAGACAACGGTTTCAAGTTTTACATCTGTTCTGTAATCATAATCCGCTGCCATTCGCAACTGAATACAATCGTCTATCATAGCCAAGAAAGTTGACTCAGTGTCTTGATTAATTTTGTCTTCACAAGTACTTTGAGTCGCGCTGTTTAAACAATAAGAGGTAATTTGAAGCGTTGCTACTTTAGGTGTTTCAACAGCAAGATTGTTGTAGTTGTTCCCATTTACCTGCACCACAAAAGCCTGGTGAGGGCTTTGAGGAGAAACATTGAAACTAACAGGTATAGTGGCAAGTACTACAGGAGGGGAATTTGTATTAGCACCCGGAGCCACTAACAACAAATTACCATTTAAAGTTACATTAAAATCGTCTTCATCTCCAAACATATAATCTTTATCACCCTCTTCGCTTATACAACGTATGTCCAACTCCGTCACTATATTCAATTTGCTTGCGTCAGCATAAGTACAATCACAATGGCGAAGAAATATTCCTCCCACTAAATGGTCATTGTTATCTAAGCTACTGACTAAGTCATTATGATTAAACTTGCGAAATTGAGTAGGATTGCTCACCACATCGCACTGTTCTATTCTTAGTTGTTGGGTAGCAGATGTTATAGGGCATCCACCTTGTTGTTGATAAGCTCGAGCTTCTAAGTGAATAAAGTGTGCATTGGTATCCGCGGGAGATTGGAAATGAACATAGATTTTTGCTTGATTAGGATCGCTGGTAATAGTAGCTAAACTACTATCAGGGCCTCCTATGTGCCATTCATACCAATTAGCATCAGGCACAGTAAAGCTATATGACCGAACGGCTTCGCCCACAATAATGTTTTTACCTTCTATGGGTATTTTCGATTGTGGGTTGCCATTATAAACCATTTTAGTGTTGCTTGCGTCTGCTCCACAAGCATTTCTAACAATGACTTTGACCTCACCCTCACGGAATTCCTCTCCAAATAGTACAGTTAATGAGGGCGTAGTCGTGGTAATACGTGTGCTAGCATCAATTGTGTTTTTTGCATACAAGGGCAATATCCATTCATATTCCACAATCCCCGGCTGAGGCATTACTGTAAAAGTAACTGTTCCATTAGAACACACCTGTGTAAGACCAGAAATAAAAGGTGGGTTAGGGGGTGTTTTAATAAGAATATCATTGTAATAGGCATCTACTGAACAAGAACTGCCTATGGGTACAGAAACACTCACTTCTGCAATGCCATTGCTGCCCCAAGTTATATATGCTTTGGATTTACCATCACTTACATCAGTTTTTATATCAGTTTTATAAGCCGCATCTCCTGTTACATTCCACACATAATCATGGTCATAGTTGTCGGAGAGTAGATCAATGCTAAAAATGCTCGTCTCTCCTACACAGTTAGCTGCCTGTTCCATGACAATAGTGGGAGTGCTGTAAGATTGTCCCTCTATGGTCAAAACACTATTGGTATTACTATTATTAGTAATAATAGCATTAAGACTGGGAACATTACTTAAATCGCAATCCCATTCCACTACTATAGGGGCAGTAATATTATTTGTTGTGCAGTTGCTTATCGCCTCTGTGGGATCTTCGGCACATGATAAATCTGCTGCATTCACAATCTGCCCGCCCGTTACCTGCCAAGTAACAGTTTGTAAGTTAGTTGCATCTCCATCAAGTTGTATTTTGCTAAAATTCCCTTGTATAGGAGGAATATCATACTGCAAATTTACTTGAGCCACAGTTGTAAAGGATATACAACAAAAGAGTAGGGCGATAATATTTTTCATAATGACAATGATTTATGGTGGTTCAGGAAATAAAAAAATAGTGATGTAAAAATGTTCTTAGTGACGATAGTCACTAACTTCGTAATTGCGATAGGCAGGCAATAAATGCCCATTAGGGTCATAGATTTTTTTCAGCGGTGAAACTTTAAAAATCTCACCACTATAGTTGTAATCAAGTTGGTTGAAACGCACCAAAGTTTCTTTTATTCTTTGGTTAGCGCTATATTTAATGGTGATTTGATAAAACATGTTTTTAGCTATATCTATATGATAGACAATTTGCTCAACACGATATTTTTGGACTAACCGGGGTGGTACTTTTAGTACTATTTTTTGGTACTTTACCCCTTTTATGCTTTCGGTAGTGCAGGCGCTTAGTTGACAATGTTTAACCAAAGAATCCTGCAATGCTAATACATTAATGGTTTCCTTGTTTTTTTGGGGTGTGCCTATGATAATTATTTTTTCTATAGGAACAATTGCCACTTTGACTTGACTATCTTGGTAATACTGCGCACTTTTGCCAATCATATAGTTTTTTTCTTTACCGGCATATACATCTACCTGATCTGTGCTAGTGTTTCCTCCGTCAAAAGTTTGTACTGTCGTGTAATTGATATGTACATACTTATTGTTAGCCAAAGAATTTTTAGCATAAAAATCAGCATACAATTGCAATAGTTGTGTTTTGCAGTTGCTGTTTTGTGCCAATAAAGCACTGCAACTGCAAAAACAAACTATTATTAGTATTCGTATCATGGTTATTTTGTCGTTTTAGGGGTATTGTATTGGTTTTCTTGCACTGTTTTCTTGCCTCTTTCTGTTTCGATGATTTTTCTGACCAACTGCCCTTTTTCGTTATATTGGTAGTAAGTGCCAAAATGTTGGTCATCGAAAGTAGTCAATAACTGCTGTGTTTGGTTGTCATACACATAGCAGTTCATCTGTGCGTCTATAGGCTGTATGCGAATGTCGTCTATGAGTAATAATTTATATACAGGACATGGGGAAAATCCAGAAAGATTAGCGTTAGTAAAAGTAATAATAGAATTTCCTGTACTTTGGAATATTTTTTCGAAAAGATGCCATTCTCCACTTGTTGCCAGATAAGTTGGAGGTAATGAGTTACCTGGACATGATACCTGTAATGATGTTTCTATTGCAGTGGGTTCATATCCATGAGGGTAGGTATCATCACTTTTCATTTTCACCCAGAATTTAACAGAGTAACTATTTGTTTGTGTTGGCAACTCTATGGTAAAGACATTTGGATTTGGAGTTGAAGTTGCTGGCGTACAGCCTAATTCTTTTGAATGATATCCAGAATGTGCTTGTTTGTTATTAATGGTGACTGGATCTATTTTACACTCATCCTCAACATATTTTCCACTTGTACAAGAAGGATTGTCAATACCATAGCTATACACGTTCTCGAAACTTTCAAAATACACGTCATTATAACTTGCATTTTGGGCTGTTAGATAAGGCAAGGTGCGGTTGGAGCCGTACTTTGCACAACTTTTCATACCCAATATATTCTCTTCTTCGAGTGGTTCGCCATGAGGAGAGTATTTGGTTATTTTGTTAGTGCGTATCCAGCGTCCATAAGGAGAAGAGCTAGGTGAGTTAAAAACAATATCATTTGTTGAACGCCAGTTAAATACCCCTAAAGTGTAGGTGCCTCCTTCGTAGTTTTTATCAGAGCAATTAGACGTAGAGTTGTAAGGAGATGTATAGGTCGTACTATAGGTATTGTAACTAGCTTGAGACATTCCTGCCTGATCATTTGTATAACTTGTTTTCAAAGCAGTAATTCCATCTGAAGAACTATTACTAGCTTCGTAAGCAAAAGTACTGTGTAGCCGCCATTTGCCCAATTTATTAAGGTCGTATAAGTTGGCACCACTATAACTACATGGATTTTTGTCTAACGGATAGGGGAAATAATACTCTGATGGTTCAGAGTAATTCCATGTATTGCTTGGTGCCATATTAGATGCCATATCTGCATTATCACTATACACTGAGGCAGTCGCAGCAACTACATTTGTAACAGTAATTGTTGTAACAGGGCTTACAGGTGACAGGTAACTAGGTGGCGAATTTGTCCAACTTGCTTGTTGTGTACCTGGTGGAGTACTAAGCTGCCCTGTAGAATTAACGACATTGTAGGCAGTAAAGCTCCCTGCCATTGCGGACAACTGATTGGTATTACCACTACGGATTATTTCTACCCTATCAAAAGAACCTGTTCCTTGAGAGGAATATATATCTGAATTAATAATATTAATAAAATTAGCATTAACACTTGTAACCGTTACATATCTCCGTTGAGTTGGATTTGCAGCTGATGAAAAACACAACAAATCTCCTCGTGAAAAATATTGCCATAACAGCACTCCCGTTCCTGTTCCAAAAAATAATGAAGCGGATAAAGAGGGTAGAGGTGTATTATTAGGCAAACTAACCCCATTAGGATTAGAAAAAGTAAATACACTTCTAGCATTTTTTGCCTTTTGGCTCATATTGGCATATTGCATCGAGGCAGGGAAGTTATAGGATACATAACCTCTGTCGGTATAAGGCACAGGATCAGATGCTGTATTAGGTGTATAGGTAATAGTTACAATAGGATCTCCTGTTTCGCGATTAAACAAGCAATTTTCGGTTACACTACTCAATCCATTCGCAACCGTTTTGACCGATTTTACGACTGCGGGATAGTGGATTACTTTGGTAGTAGCATGGGTTTTTAGCGTATTTTTGTTGAAGGTGATATCAGGAGCAAATATAGGTAAAGGAGTGGGTATTATTGTACTAATTAACCAATTAAAATCAAATTCTCCCCCAACGTTGCTATAGTCATCTACCACTTTTTTATCTTCTATGGTTACATCTACTTCTTGTCCTAATGGCAATTTTTCGGCAGCTTGGTGTAGCAAACCGTCCCAAGTTGATGAGCTGGAGAAAAAGTCAGGTTTGCGTGGATCTATTGCTGTTTGAGCAGTTATGGTAGGTAGTTTTTCACCAGGTTCAAAATAGGTATAGGTAGATGATGAAACAACCTCACCCAAATTATTTCCTGATAATGCTGCTGCCAATGTCTCTAATTCTGGCACATAGTATGCCCCTGAATAGGTGATTGTTTCTTTGGGTTTTCCATGCATTTCGTTAATTTCGAACTTGAAACCTTGCGCAAGTTTGCGCGTTTCGATGACCGAATTAAATATACCTCCATATATAGGAATATATGTCTTTTCTACATCTAACTCTGTCCAGTCTGCTTTGAAAGGATAATCCTTGGCAGTATAGAATGTGTTGATAGAGAAACCGGGATTGGTCCCTCCGCCATGTATGTTTCGCACAATAACTTGCGAATAGCCTACAGAAGGAGGCGGCAGTAAACTTTCGCCAATGGGTCCCTCTAAGACTTCTTTGTCTTTGCCTGCTATCATTTTATTAAGCCAGCCTTGTGTAAAACGCGGAATAAAACTTATTAGAATATTTTCGTTCTCTATTCCGTTAGGTTCGTTCGTAGCCACTCCGCTACTAATCAGTTTTCCCTTTTCATCTATGGTTTTATAGATATATTCGCTACCGAAAAGGCTATTATAACCAACACCACTGGTATTAGGGTCATAAGTGAGCAAACGTTTAACGCGGACTCCTCCTCCTTTCTTATTGCGAATAGGGATGCGCACATAAGAATTTGCAGGGCATACGTCCCCGCATGTAGGGAATGGCACCCATGAGGCTAAATTACCTACTACCGACTCTATTGCATCGACGATATTAGATCCGTCATCTGATGATAGTATATCATAATCTATAGCACAGCCATTAGGATTGGTAGATAGGTGATTAGCCTCTGCACGCAAATAATTATCACAAAGACTTTTCATATGATTACCATCAAATGTTATTGTCATAATGTTGTCATTAGATGTACTGACAGTGACAGTCTTTACATTGGCATACCCTTCAATATATTCATTTTTTTCGCAAGTAGGTTTACATTCTCCGTTTGCAGCAAATAACTTATATAAGAACTTCAAGTACATTTTTTGAGGATCTACAGTAGTATTAGGGTCATATAGAGATTTCACTAAATTAGATATGTCATCTGCGGACGATAAAGTACCTGAAGCAATATCTGTCAAATCTACTGTTACTGATAAATCATCGTTTTGTGTAATGGTACTACAGGGAACCATTGCATGAGCCAATTTATCTTGCACATAGCTATAGTCGTCTTGTTCATACTGCACAAGTATTTGCCCTCCTGACGGCAACGTTATTTCTTTCAGTTGCCATGCAGCAGGGTCAAAATTCGTTGGTGGATTTTGATTTACCCATGTTTGCATATTATTGCGTCTACTTGCTTCATCTGTCGCACCTACCTGATTAATTTGATAGTTTTGCCATGCATCGACATTTTCCATTTTGTAGGGAGGATTATTTTCTAGCCCTGCACCATAATTTCCAAAATTATAGTCATTTCCAACAGATTGAAAATCAGTATTATTATCTGGATACGAATAACCAAATTTATACGGACTAATAGTATAAGAAGCTATATTTTTATATTCTGTCCATACCCTTTTTAGGGTTAATTTACCCTCAGTAGAATTTGGAAGATCTTGACACAATTCATAGTCATAGTCAAAATGAACGCTTTTGATAGGTTCAAATTTGGCGGAAACAAATGTAGAAGAAGGATTACCCAATGCATTTATATTGCCCAACAAATCATTTAATAGAGTAGAATGGTTCCATACTATATTAGTTTGATCATTATCTGTTCTGACATTTTTCTTCGCAAACAACGTTATTTTATCTAATTTATATACAGGAATATCGCATTGTATGTCATTATCTGCATCTTCGGGATTACAAGCACCTTTTCCATCGCTTCTCTCGCTTAAATCGAAAACAGCCACATGGGTTTTGGTCTCTATATAGCGCAAATAATAAACTTCTTTCTCTCCCCAGTTAGCGGTTATCAAATCATCTTCATTGTTATGTATAGCATTTTTTTGGAACAAAAAACCATTATACGGCATACGCCATTTATACCAATTACCGTTACCACCGTATGCTCGGTCGTAAACAAAACGCGTGTATCCCCCAAAGTCGTCGTCTGTGGGACCATCACCTGTTCGGTCTTGGTAGTCAGGAGTAGTTATGGCGGTTAACAGGTAGGTTGTTGCATAAGGTTCTGCGGCTATCTGTCCCATTTTGGTTTTTATCTTATCTGAATCTGTTTCAGTCAAAACCCCATTACCCGTTTCAGTCCCATTATCAGAATTAAAATTGTCAAAATCACAATTACTTATCACCTCGCCATGCACCTGTGCGGGATTGCCTATAGGATTACTAGTTGATGCGGCTGAAGCATTATAAGATATTCCTACCTCATTTCGGGATAATACCGGTAAACCATAAATATAAGTCATGCCATCTTTGTTGGTAGTAGCAAATTCTTGAATTTTATTTCTATCAACATTATTATTATCAGGCGTTCCTATATAGCCTTCTACTATATCATCTTTAGCATATTTATAGGCATTTTCGGTTGCCATTCCAGCAGTATTATAGTCAATAAAAGCTGAACGGCGAATACGTTTATTGTGTTCTGGATTATTTGTACCAAATGGCTCTACTTTACAACCATTTCGTTGGCTAAAATTTGGTACTGAAATAGCGTTGCTATTTCCTAATGCGGCACTTTGTAAGATAGTTGAAAGGTTGCTATTTCCTAATGCGGCACTTTGTAAAGCAGTTGAAAATGTCTCGCCACAAAAAACAGCATCTGCCATATCGCCATCAAAGCGAAAAAAATTGTTTTCGCGTGTGTCTTTTGCATCAGATATATTGTTCCATGTAGCATTTTGGACGTGGTTGGCATTGTTCAGTTCCGTCCAAGGTTGAATAGACACACTATGTAGTCCTACTTTAAAATCAGTACCAGCTCCAATATCGCCTCCTACTTCAATGTTAATGCCGCCATTAACTATGGCTGTTGTACTTGCTGCTCGACGAGGATGGAAACCAACTCCGGATCTATTGTACACTCTAAATCCACCCAAAGCTCCTTCTCCTGTCATGGTATAACTATCTGCATTATTAATAGGTGCTCCAATAAAAGGGTTTCTTACATCGTAGGGTGTATTTTTATCTACCCGATAATCGGTTGCTATATTGTCTGCATCAGGAGCATTATTGCCTTCTTTGGTGTACATATAACCATATGTTTTATTGGTATAATCATCTGTTGTTTGAGATGAATAGTTAGCTCTTATACCTGGTGTTAAACCTGCTGGTATGCCTGAATTAGGAAGAAGTTGGTGTTCTAAGGCAAGATTTATTCCATGAAAACGGCTAATACCTGATGTGAAATGCTTGGTGGGATTAAGTGCGTGCATACCGTATGCGTCCGCAACTCGCGCAGCAGATTTCACTATACTAGCCGCTACTTTGTCGGATGTTTTATCCTTTGTTTTTGCGTCATTCTTTGCTTTAATCGCTTTACTTAATTGGCTTTCAAGTATTGCTATTGGGTTAAGACCCAAAGAAAAAGGATAATCACCACTATTGTTAACACTATACCCTAAACTTACTATGCCACCTCCTACATTAAGTCCAAGATCGGCACTCCATCGAAATCCTTTATAGTTATTGTAGCTGACTCCATATCCCAAACTTAATCCAAGCCAACCGTTGCCACCATTGCTTATAGGATTGCTAGCATCCATACTAAAAAATTCAGCGCTAACACTTGTCTTTGCACTAACAGTTGTATTAGGTTTTGTTTTATTGTAATATTTAATAGGCACGCCGTTCCAGTCATCGGCAAAACCTTGTCGGCTTCGGTTGATGGCTCCGGGGTTTAATGTCCATCCATAACCCACCCATGACGCTTCTTCTTCCATAGAGGCTCCACTATGGTAAGATAAAGACATGGCATAGCCTCCCCCATGAGCGCCGGGCACTTCTAGAATGGGAATATTATAGGTGAAGTCTCCAGAAAAAACGTCTACCATATTATTGGCAGCTACTGGTTCGAAACTACTAAATTCGGGCGTTGCAGGACCGCTTGTCAATGCAAATGCAGCTACCGGTGTTACTAATTGAATAAACATTGAAACAAGTACCACAATGGCTAATTTGCGGGCGATAAATAGTTTATAAGATAGTGTCATACGAATAGTTTTATGGTATAAAAATAGTGGGAGTGTTATTTAGTTTATTGCGAGTAAAAACGTAGTGAGTAATTCCTGTGAAAAATATATCGTCATAGAGTTCGATGTCTAATGTGTCACTCAGAAACAATGCTTTATCTGTGCTATCTGTCGGAACAAATAACAATGACACTATTTTAGTTTCATTAGCGCCATATGTATTTTCAAAAGTTGCTAAAGCGGGCTTATAAGTTTTATCATCAACTAACAAACTTACCCGCTTCTCCATTCCAAAGTTCAGATTTAAAACTTTTTGCTGATAGTCTTCAGGAGTCAAAACGTCTTTATACATGATGTCTCCATGTTCTTTGTCGGGACTAAATTCCATCAAAAAACTAATACTTTTGGAATAATTTTGCAATAAACTATCATAACTTGACAGTTTATTCTTATTATGGGCTTTTAATGCTTGGTAATCAGGCGGAAGGTACTTGGTTGCAATACATATATTATTAAAACACTTTTGTTTTATAAAACCGTTATCTTTGTCTAATAACCATGCAGTATATTCACCAGCATTTTGTACTTGTTCATGACAACCACTATGTGCAATCACTAATATTATCCACCACAATAGTTTTGTTTGTTTCATTTTTTGTAGTTCTGATTTAGTACATTGCTTAAATCTTTAGTGATGTCTAAAGCATCGTTACCATACAACAGATTGCCGTCTTCTGTTGTTCCTACAATAATGTCATAACCATGAGCTTTGCCATAGTCAGCAACAACCGTATTAATTTGGTTCAGTACGCCTTGCAACATTTCGCCCTCTTTCTTGTGAGCTTCTGATTCTATTTTCGTAGAATAACTTGTTATGTCTTCTTGCTTCTGGATCAATAGCTGTTCACGCTTGGCTTTTTCTCTATCAGACAAATACTTAGCTTCCGCTTGATATTGTTTTACCGCTGTCTCATACTCTTTTTTAAGCGTATCGAGATTGCTTTGCCAAACTTTTGTCTCAAGTTCGTACTTATTATGCATATCTTGCATACCACTATAACCATACACCAGCTCTTGAGAACGAACAAACGCTATTTGGGGGCGTGTTAGAGTTTGATAGACACTCAATAACAACGCCATCAATGCCATAAAAAAAGATAACCATTGAATGTTTTTACTTGATAGAAAGTTTAGAAATTTATAGTTAGCCATATTTTTGTATTGTTATCTGATTAAGGTTATACTACCTTGTTTCAATGACCAGTTATTTTGATTGCTTGAGCGATACTTTATTTGATAGAAATACATACCCAAAGGTAGGAGTTCTCCATTGCGAGTGCCATCCCAACGAGCGTCTTTATCCATTGTTTGAAAAACAACTTGATTCCAACGATTGGTAATTATAAAATTTACTTCCGCCACATCATCGGGATTTAATATCCCAAAGGTGTCGTTCATGCCATCATTATTGGGCGAAAAAGCTGATGGTAATACTAGTTCAACAATAGGCGTAGAAATAGCAGAAGCAGAACCTACGTAATTAGATGTGTTGGGTTTGCTAATGCCATTATTGTTTGCAACAATTCTACTTAGATATTCACATTCACAAGTTAGTTCATTGTAAATATCCATAGTATTTTCATTGTAATCATCGCATACTTTTATAGGCAATTCCTTATGCTCACATTCGCACAGCAATGAATTATAGGTATCCAACGTTAAGCAATTATTATCATCACACTCTATGGGTTGAATTGGTTTATGGACACAATCACAAATAGCTGCATTAAATTCATCTACTGTACTGCAATTATTATCATCACAGTCAAGCATGTCCATTGCAATATGTTCGCATTCACACGTTAATTTGTTAAAAGAGTCTCTTGTTTGACAATTATTGTCGTCACAAGCAGTAATAGGCGGTTGGCAACCGCAATTCATATCCATGTTTAACATTAGACCTCCCATAATCACTAAGCCTTTACCCCCATTTTGAGCATCAGGTTTAGTAGTTAAATTAATAGAGCGCCCACCATCTATATATGTCTGTACATTTTTAGATAGTTCAGTTGCTGACCAAATACCGCCGCCGCCGCCGCCGCCGCCATATCCTTGACAAGAGTTTGAATTACCTCCTTTGGCAGACAAAATTAGATTTCCTGTAATTTTAGGACATTGTATTAATACTTGTCCGCCGCCGCCGCCGCCAAAATGATCTATATAGGCTGAATTAGTACTGTCACAATTGCTTATATGGTAAGAAGTGCCTCCATCAGCTATGATACTATGTCCATTTCCTTCTATTTCTCCAGCCATAATAATAATAATTCCGCCTCCTGAACCTGCATGACCATTGGGAGACATTCCTAATTCATAGCCACCACCACCACCCATAAATACTTTATTGTCTTTTTCGCTAAAATATCCAAATCCTTCCGCATCCTGCCCGGACTCTCCTGCAATAATTGGCTGTTCTTCCTTCTCACTACGTTTTACGGTATCCATAACTATAAATTTTCTTCTATATATATATACATGACTTCTTTCCTTCTTTTGTTCGCGTTTCCATTCTTTGTAAACACCCATTGCAGACATTCCGCCCATACCTACTATTCCACCTCCACCTGCATTGCCGCCGCCGCCGCCGCCGCCGCCAATACCACCACCACCACCGCCGCCACAACGGTTCATCAATGGCACATCATTAGCATCATATAACATACCGCCGCCGCCGCCAATACCACCTGCCATACTTCTTTCGTTTACTTTATGGGTATTACTATATGCAGAGGAAGTACCTAATCCTTGGCTTACTATTGCCCCGAATCTTTTAATAGAATCAGCTTCATGCGTATTAGCTCCACCAAATCCCTTTGCTATTACATCTATATTAGCATGTAAACTTAGTTTATTACATACAGAGATAGCCACGACACCTCCGGTGCCTGAATAAGGGTCATATGGTAGTGCTGTAATATCATTAAGAATATCCAATGATTCATATTTAGCCACCTTAACAAGTTGAACAACATTATCATTGGGAGAATATTTCCTTTTTATACTATCCACGCTAATAATATTAGTATTAACTTGTTTAACAGTAAGTAGTTCATAGTTACCTGCACTTTGATCTGTTTCTTCTAATAAACTACCTGTCATTTGTATAAGCAAAAGCACATCACCCACCATGTAAGGTTGGTCTCCACGAACAGTTATAGTATTATTAACGATTGAAAATACTTTGTCATATGTATTAACATTGTTTGTTTGAGCAAACGCTGAATAACAAACCAATATTTTCAAAGCTACAATTAGGCTCATTTTTTTCATAATTTACATATTTTAAATATAAAATTACTATTAAAAAACATTATAAAATTTCAATACACCCCTTTATTAAAGCTATAATTAACATAACATAACACCTCTTGGTTGCATATAGCGTACAAAGGTAAAATTTTTTTTCTTTTTTATCCAAATTTTTTTTCTTTTTTTTAAAAAAAAATTACTTTTGCATCTAAAATCCCTTATTTCCTGTAAAATTAAAATTAATCATAACATAACACCTCTTGGTTGCATATAGCATACAAAGGTAAAATTTTTTTTCTTTTTTATCCAAATTTTTTTTCTTTTTTTAAAAAAAAATTACTTTTGCATCTAAAATCCCTTATTTCCTGTAAAATTAAAATTAATAATAACATAACAAATCTTGGTTTCATATAGCTTACAAAGGTAAAATTTTTTT
>JAEUUX010000219.1 GCA_016787295.1 Chitinophagales bacterium | reverse complement strand
CTGTTGCAACTAAATTTGTGAAATAAAGTAACTTTATAGCCACACAAAAGCCTGCAATGTCAAATATTGCAGGCTTTTGTTATTTCTTATCAAATTGTTGGGCAAATTACACCCAAGTATTGCCTAAAACAATTACCTTTGTAGCCTGCAATGTTAATATTGTAGGTTTTTTTATTCCTTATCAAAAACCAACAAAACGATACCACATTCGAACGCTATCTATAACGTTTCAAAAAAGTAATATGCAACAAATAGCAACTGCCCAACGTCTCCAAACGGTAGAAGAATACTATTTTTCTATCAAATTGGCACAGATACGGCAAATGAACGAAGCGGGCAAAGCGGTGATTAACCTTGGTATAGGCAGTCCCGACCTACCACCGCACCCCAGCGTCATAGCAGCCCTGCACCAAACCGCACAACAAAGCAACACACACGGCTATCAAAGCTATACAGGCATACCTGCTTTGCGGCAGGCTATGGCAGCATGGTATTGGCGAATATATGGCGTAGAGCTATCGCCTGACAAAGAAATACTACCGCTTATGGGGTCAAAAGAAGGCATTGTGCATATTTCTTTAGCCTATCTAAACCCCGACGACACCGTTCTGGTGCCAAATCCAGGTTATCCCACCTACACTTCTGCCAGCCAATTGTGCCAAGCCAATATCGTTAGTTATCCTTTGCTTGCCGAACAACAGTGGCAACCCGATTGGGCATATTTAGAGCAAATAGACCTTAGCCGCGCCAAAATAATGTGGGTAAATTATCCCAATATGCCAACAGGAGCCAACGCTAACCTTCAATTGTTCGAAAAATTGGTGGCGTTTGCACATCAACATCAATTGCTATTGGTCAATGACAATCCCTATAGCCAAATCCTTAACCCTTCGCCCATGTCTATTTTCCAAGTAGATGGCGCTAAAGAAGTTGCCTTAGAACTCAATTCCCTAAGCAAATCTTATAATATGGCAGGTTGGCGAGTCGGAATGTTGTGTGGCAATGCAACTGCCCTACAAAATGTCTTGAAAGTCAAAAGCAATATGGATTCTGGTATGTTTTTGGGCATACAACAAGCCGCCATACAAGCACTACAGCTCCCCCAAACATGGCAAGAACAACAAGACAAAATCTATACCGAAAGACGACAAAAAGCCTATCAAATCGTTGCAACCTTGGGGTGTAGCCATGACCCGCAACAAACAGGCATGTTTGTTTGGGCAAAACTACCCGATTCTATCACCAATGCCACACAATTTGTAGACCACATCTTGGAACAAGCGCACGTTTTCATCACACCCGGAAGTATTTTTGGCAGCGAAGGTTCGCGCTACATTCGCCTCTCTTTGTGTAGCACCGCCGAAACTTTTGAAACTGCCTTGCAACGCATTCAGCAACTTCTTTGACTTATTGTTTGAAAAGAAGTTTTGCACCTTTGTCCATAAGGTAGGGCTTCAAGTTAATACTGTCTGGTGTTCGTTTCTCCTTAGCATATGGTTTAAACCCTACAATGGTTAATTGTTAATGGGAGGTATGCTTTGTAAAACCCGACACGTCCTTACAAACCCATGCAAACCC
>JAEUUX010000193.1 GCA_016787295.1 Chitinophagales bacterium | reverse complement strand
AAAAAGCAGAATCACCATTTGTCACTTACGATAATAGTATTTGGAGGAACGACAAATAGTGGTTAATTGATGTTATATCTTGGTGCGAGTGCGTGACATCGTCTATTATCAAATCCGAGAAGTATTTTCAATTCAGTATATCTAATAGATTAATTGGCGACTACAGAAATTGTAGCAGGTATATTTGTGTTGTTCCATTGAACTATGACGGTGGCTGTTCCTTGCCCGCTCACAACAGTTCCATTATCAACATTCCAATTGTAGGAAGTTAGGTTGTTGGGCGAAGCGGTATAGGTGGTGGTGGTGGTGCCACAAGCAGTACTATTGCCACTAACATTAATGGTTATTGGTGGCGTAACAACAACGGTTAGTACTAATGCTTCCGAAGGTGAGCAGTTGACTGCTGTATTGCGAACGCTGACATAATAAGTTGTAGTGGTATTTAGAGAGGGTGTGCTATAGGTACTACCAATATGTAGGGGTGTAGCAGCGTTGGGTGAATCAAACCATTCAATTTGCTCGTCGGGATTGAGGGTTGCCTCAACTATTAACGTTGCTGTAGCACCCGAACAAATTTCGGTGCTACTATTGGCGGACAATTGTGGCATCACAGAAATTGGTGTTACTGTTACAGGTATGGTCAGCGTTTCGGGGCTTTTGCAGTTGGTTTGGGTGTCGCGCGCGCTGCAATAGTAGGTCATATCGGAGCTAAGAGTGGGAGTGGTGAAAGTATCGCCTATGGCTACAGGTGTTGTAGCATTGGGTGCGTCGTACCATTCTATTTGTTGATTGGTTGCCAAAGTAGCCGTTGCCACAAGAGTCGCGCTGCTGCCACTACAGATTTGGGTGGTACTATTGGGCAACAAGTTGGCGTTGGCTACCACCGATTGGGTGGAAAGTGTGGCTACAAAATCGGCAATAATGGGATAATGGTCAGACATATTAAAAAGGTGTTGTGCAATATTGGCAGGTACGTCTGTATTGGCAGGCGATTCTAAGATTGACTTATTGTAGTGTTGTCCGTCGTTGCCAACGGGGTGATACGAGCCATTGACATACGCCACATCTTGCAAGGCGTTTCTGATGTTGTTGTTCATAAAAATAAAATCGAAACGGTCGTCTAATCCGCCAGAAGCGCCGCCATTAGTACCCAAATAGGGGCTAAAATTGCCACGTGTTGATTGGGTGAAATAGTTGACAAAAGCGGCATTGTCGCGCGTCCAAGTACCCAGAATGTCTATCATTGGCATGGCATTTTGGTTGCCTGTGATGATATTATAGGCTGGTTCGCTGGTGCTATCTGTATAATATAGGTTGCAATCGCCCATGTAAATGATATTGCGGTTGGCAGGGCGCGTGTTGATATAGTTCATGAGGGCTTGTGCCATCGTAGCACGGTCGTTGGCATTATTAGTCCCTGTGCTTGCCTTGAGGTGTCCTACGGCTACATCAAAAAACACGGTGTCTTGGGAACAAGGCAAGTTGGGGTCGTTGACATAGAGGGTATAGTAGTCTAAATTGCGGTAGATGGTGTTGATTTCGACATGGCTGTATAGCGTGAATTTTTGACTGTTGTAGAACAGCATGTTGTTTAGATTGTTGTTGGGTGTGAGCATTTGGGCGCGTTGATAATAGGTAACTCCGTTGGTGTTTAGTCCTTTGATGAGCAGCGAGTCGGCACCACGGGCATCACCTGTGTCATAAAGTTCGTTTATGCCAATAATGTCGGGTTGAAGGTAATGGACAATTGCTCCAAAGTCGTTGTAGCGTGCGTCAGACATGGTGTTGTCGATGGGATAATGCAAGAGGTTGTACACCATGAGGCGAAAATTGACGGCATTTTGAGCAAAAATAACAGATGAATGAAGGCTGATAGTTAGGGAAAACAGAAGAAATACAATTCGTTTTGACATACAATAATTTTAGGTATAAAAAAAGTGTGCAAAATTTATTAGGAAATGATTATTACTCGTTTTACTCAACAAGTATGATAAGTGCTAGCATTATTGGGGTTGCAAAGGTAATTCTATTTTTATGATTTTAATAGACTTGCATATTTTTTGGGAGAAGAAATTGTTCGAAAGGCGAAGCGCGTTAGGGATGCGGAGGGTGGCGTTAGCCAGTGCGGAGAGCAACGCAGCACCAAGCGTAGCGAAGCCCGTAGCAGCCCGACCCGCAGGGGAACGCCCAAATTAATATCGTTTATCGTGCTGAACATGAACCGTAAAAAGTAAAATTTTTGCTTATTTTCATATCGCAGCAATACGCCAAGATAAGGCAATAAAAAGCAACATAGTAAATTTTTGTTTTATATCTGCGAAAGGCAAAAACTGCCTATTGACCGAATATCGTGTTTTTTTTACAAAAAAATAAAATTTTAACATTTTTAATGCACTTTTGTTTGGAAAATCCAGAAAAAGAATCTACCTTAGCCCTCAAAAAACCGCTTGAGTTATGATAACCACCAAATACTTGCACATGTCATTCATGTTTGTGGTAATATTGTGGATAGCCTCTTGCAAAGACGATACCTTATCCTGCCCAAACCTCACTATCAATGCCACAACAGCCAACAATAGTGGCGATGTATATGGTTTGCAAATGGTCAATGTGGTCAATAATTGTTTGCATTTGATAGTTTCCTATAGTGGGGGTTGTGCAAACCACAACTTTGAAATGCGCTGGAACGGCGCACTGATGGAAAGTATGCCGCCACAAGCGCAACTGATTTTGTATCATAATGGCAACCAAGACCCTTGTGATGCAGTACTCTCTGAACACCTGTTTTATGACCTAAACGAACTTGACCCAACACATTCTTACGAAACAATAATTGTGCATTTGCAAAACTACGCTAATCCCTTGTCTTTCCACCACTAAAATCTTTATTTTTACCTAACGACTTCCTATTTCTTTCATGAAAAGCATTGACAACGAAATTGATAGAATTTTGGACGAGTTTCTGGCAGGCAATATCACTTCTGAAGAACTGAAAAAACGCCATGCTCGTTTGCAACATTTATGCCAAGAACAAGACAGCGAACAACAGTTAGACACCATACAATTGCCCGAAGAGTTGTTTTATCCTACTCCTCCCAAAAACCAAACACTTGTTCAGGGAGAAGTCTTGGAGCCGCTGCCTTCCCATTTTCGCTTGCTGCCCATGGCAATTATTGCTGTGGTCATGGGTATTCTTTTGGTTGTGGGTTACTATAGCCTACTTTATAGTTATAGTGACATAGCCTACAGACAGTTTGAGCGCTACCCTATCCGAATCGACCGAAAGTTGCCAAATCCCTTGCAAATCAAATGGAACGCCGCCCGAAGTTATTACGAAAATGGTAACTATCGTTCTACTATCGATAACTTGCAAATCATCTTGAACCGACAACCCAAAGATGATTATATCGATAACTTTTATATCGGATTGGCATATTTAGCTAACCATCAGGCACGCGAGGCTATTCCATATCTCGAAAATAGCTTACAAACTCAACCCAAAGATTGGCAAAGTTTTACGCATTGGTACTTGGGATTAGCCTATCTTGGCAACGAACAAATCGACCAAGCTAATCTGCACCTAGAAAAAGTGGCGATTAGTGACTCTGACCTCAAAAAACAAGCTGCCCAAAATTTGTTGGAACAGTTGAAATAAAAAAACAAGCATCTTACGCAATTCCGTTTGCTTATTCACTGACATTACGCAGTCGAAAAATTAGGAAAAACGATATTTTTTACAGTTATAAAAATAGGCTGTTTTTTTTGAGTAAAACAAATGAAACCTAAGAAAATTAGCCTTATTGGGGTCTTATAATTAAGGTTTTATACAAAACAAGCTAAACTCTATCCTTTTTGCTATAAATCATAGCATACGATTTTATGATTTATATAAGGG
>JAEUUX010000182.1 GCA_016787295.1 Chitinophagales bacterium | reverse complement strand
CAAATGACGTTATTTGCCACGATTCGGGCGTGGGACATGGTATGAGTGACGTTATTTGCCACGATTCGGGCGTGGGACATGGTATGAGTGACGTTATTTGCCACGATTCGGGCGTGGGACATGGTATGAGTGACGTTATTTGCCACGATTCGGGCGTAGGACATGGTATGAGTGACGTTATTTGCCATGATTCGGAGGTGATGTATGGTGTGAAAGGTATCTTTTATTATGATTTGACCGTATAATAATAGTATGAAGGATTTTTTATAAAAGCAATGGGGTAGGAGAGGAGGATAAAAAGTGTTTATTAGTGCTTGTCGTTTGCTTTTATTGCTTGCATAAAAAATAAAGATGTATAGTAGGGAGTGATGTTTGATTAAATTGGTTTATCTTTGCGGTGAAATTTTGCTGGTATTATACTCGCCTTTGCCTCTCTTGATAGGGGGGGAGGTGTATGGCATATCTTTTTGTTGTTGGGGAGAACGCGTTAGGGATTGGAAGGGCTGCCGTTAGGCTGGTGCTTGCACCGTAGCGTTAGCGAAGCCCTGCAAAGCCCGACCCGCAGGGGAACGCCCAAAAAATAAATAAAAAATAAAAAATCTTTACATGCCACTCGCTTGCTGTTTGGCAAAAGCTATCTGTTTTATAATCAAAAACAAATCGAATGAAGATGTTTAGACATTGTTGTTTATTGTTGTTTTGTATTGGTTGGTCGGCGATGCTTTGGGGGCAAAAGGTGTATCGTCCTTTTGTGCCAAGTAACGAAGTTTTGCCGCAATGGGTGAGTTTGATGTATGCCGAAAATCCTAACGTGTGGGAGGTGGATAATGCTCGACGGGAGTATTATCGCATACACGAGTTTCAAAAAACGGCACATACGCAGTATTATAAACGTTGGAGGCGGCAGGTTGCGCCTTATATCAACGAAAATGGTTTTGTGGATATGCCCACAGCAACAGAAAAGGAACAAAAACGCACGGAATACTTACAAAAAAGGGAAAGTTTGCTCCAAAATGGTGCAGGGCAACGCCAAATGAGTGGTAGCTGGTCATGTTTGGGTCCTTTTGAGACGTTCGAAACGCCGCAAAGCAATGGTACGCAACCGCCTAAGTCAGACCAAGCTAATGTGTATTCGCTTGACCAATCTTTGAGCAATACGAACGTTTTGTATTGTGGAACAGAGACGGGTATGCTATTTAGAAGCACGGATAAGGCTCAAAATTGGGTGTCGGTGTCCAATGGCTACTATTTGGGTGGTGTGACAGCCGTTAAAATTCACCCTACTAATCCTGATGTGGTGTATGCGGGCGATGGTTCGCATTTGATTAAGACTACTGATGGCGGCAATACGTGGCAGACTATCCTGAACAGCGTGGAAGTGAATGATATTGCTGTGCAGCCAAGCAATCCGCAGGTGGTGTTGGTGGCAACAATGCAGGGTTTGTATCGTTCTACGGACGGTGGGGCTAATTTTGGGACAATTTATAGTGAGAAGTGCTATGATATTGAATGGAAACCTAATGATGCAACAGTGGTGTATATTGTCAAAAACAATGCTGCTCAAAAACGTTGTGAGTTCTTTAAATCTACCAATTCGGGTAGTAGTTTTACTATCCAAAGCTCGGGCTGGTTCAATGGTACAGATGCTAATCGCGACGATGGCGGGGCAAGACTGACTGTTACGCCTGCTGACCCTAATCGGGTGTATGCCATTTTGATTGGACAAGCCAAAAACGGAGATAATGGTTTTATTGGGGTGTATAGGAGCAACGATGCGGGGGCAACATGGACGCTGCCTAATAGTCCCGCAGGGGGACCGTATAATGCCACTACGCACCCTTGTCTTACAACTTTTAATCCCGATGGCAGCAATAGTTATCATCAGGGTTTCTATAACTTGGGTATTGGGGCTTCGCACAATGATGCCAACGAGTTGTATATTGGTTGTCTTAATACGTGGAAATCTACCGACGGTGGTAGCACTTTTCAATGGTGGGGCGGCTATGGAGGTGTGTTGAGTTTGCATCCCGATGTGCAGGACATCAAGGTATATGGCAGCGATATTTGGATAGCAACAGATGGCGGTGTAGATTATTCTTCGGATAGCTTTGTGAGTATTCTTGCCAAAAACAATGGTATTTATGCCTCCGATTATTGGGGATTTGGGACAGGCTGGAACCATGACATTTTGGTGGGTGGTCGCTACCACAACGGCAATGCGGTGTATTATGAAACTTATCCAAGCGGAAAATACGTGGCTTTGGGTGGCGGAGAAGCGGCGACGGGTTATGTTAATCCCGGTGAAAACAGAAAAGTCTATCATTCAGACATTGGCGGGACTGTGGTTGGTGCTACTTTTTCGGGACCAATAGACTGGTTTGGTGTGGGGCGTTTTCCGAACGAATCTTATTATGCCGCTGAGTCGTCTGAAATGGAATTTTTGCCTTATTGTTATAATACGTGGTTTTTGGGGCATGAAAATAAACTTTGGCGCACCAACGACAGCGGTAGTAGCTTTGATTTGGTGCAAACTTTTGGCACAAGCATCAATAATCAGGTCAAACAAATCGAAATTTCCCGCAGCAACCCCAATGTGATGTATGTTTTTCAACAACCTTCGAGCGGTTCGGTGGGTACATTGTGGAAAACCATCGATGGCGGTGCTAACTGGACAACGGCAACGCTACCGAGTGGCGATTCGCGCGTATGTGCCATTAGCCTAAGTGCCACCGATGCCAATGTTTTGTGGATAGCTTTTGTGTATGGTAGCAACGGCAACAAGGTGTTTAAGACCACCAACGGCGGCACTAATTGGAGCAATATCACGACAAGCACCCTCAACGGTGAAAACATTTACAGTATTTTGCATCAAGGCGGCACCGACGGCGGGGTGTATCTTGGCACACAAAACACGGTGTATTATCGCAACAATAGCCTAACAGACTGGCAAATATATGCCGACGGGCTGCCGACCTATATTGCCACAGACCTTTTGAAGCCTTTCTATCGCGACAATAAGCTAAGATTAGCCAGCTATGGCAAGGGTATTTGGGAGACACCGCTTTATGAAGCCTCTGCTCCTGTGGCGCAACCGATGGTAGAGAAGCTGATTAGCTATTGCCCTAACGACTCCATTCAGTTTGAGGATTATTCGATACTTGATCATGAGGGGGCGACTTGGCTGTGGCTTTTCGAAGGCGGTTCGCCCTCCTTCTCCACCGAACGAAACCCCACTGTTGCTTATCCCAACACGGGTAGTTTTGATGTGACCCTAACGGTAACCAATGCCAATGGCACACATACCAAAACGGTTGCCGACATGATTACCATTGCTCCCATTAACCTCAATTCGCTGCCCGTAAACGAAAATTTTGAGACAACACCCCAGCTAACGGTCATCAATCCCGACGGTGGTATAACATGGACTAATGCTGCCACCAATTGCGCCACCAACGGCGCAACTGCCTATTATGTGAACTGCTATAACTATGGCAACACCTCCGAGACAGACGACCTTTTGTTTCCCGAAAACTTGGATTTGACCAATGCCAGCGGACTGATGTTGCGTTTCAGGTACGCATACGCCCCATATGTCGACGGTGGAGGCATTTGGACGGATACTTTGCGGGTATTGGCATCAAATAATTGTGGCAAAAGTTTTACGAAAGTATTCAACAAGGGCGGCGAAGACCTTAGCACCACCTCCACAGGTATGGGTCCCAACAGCAACTATGAAAACACAGACTGGTTTCCTGAAAGTTGCAACGATTGGCAAGATGTGTGCCTCGATTTGAGCGATTATGCGGGGCAAATACTGCAATTAAAAATACAAAGCCGCAATGGTTATGGCAACAATATTTTTATCGATAACATCAGCCTAAGCATAGAACCCTTACTGACACCTACCATCAGCGGCAATGCTACCTCTTGTGCGGGACAAAGCCTAAGCTATACCGCACCCGCAGGCGGTTCGCAATATACTTGGACTGTAACGGGCGGCACTATCACCAACGGGCAAGGCACCAACACTATCCAAGTGTTGTGGAATACGCCTTCGGTGGGTAATGTATCGGTGGATATTGTGCCGTAAGGGTTTTGTTGTGTATAACATAAAAAAATAAATTTCTCCTTAGCGTAGGCTTAAAACCATACACTAAGGAGAAATTTAAAAATAATAAACAACTTATCAATAAACCCCAAAGGGTGGATATTATACAGCTATCTTGTTGTGTGATGTCACCTCTTTGGGGGTTTTTGATGATTACATTGCTGTTTGGGTGCTATAAACGGGTCATTTCTTTGGGCTTGTTTTTTTTTGATGATGTTAATATTGCGTATCTGAAAGAAATTTTTGCGATGCACCATCATCAAATAAACCTTTTGGACTTATAGGCAAGCGGCACACCATAGCTGCTGCAAGTATTATACCCCAAAAAAGAAAAACCGTCAACAAGAATCTCTTCTGGCTGACGGCTGTTATCATTACGATTGAAAAAAACATTTCTCTTTTATTATGTTATCCTTCGCTGCCCATATCGGGTTCGATTTCCATCATTTCTTCTTCTTCTGCCTTGCTACCAGCACCCACATTTCGAACAAGGTCTAATTGATAGAAGTTTAAAATGCTTTGCGGTTCTTGGGCATATTTATCCATTAGGCGACCCAAGTTGCGGTACATCATCAAACAAACGTCTGCTTGCACTTTGCGGAGGTCATCGGCAGCACCTTGCACGGCTTGTTCGCGTTGCTGTTGGATGTCGCGTGCTTTTTCTATGTTGGCATAAAAATTAGCGACTTCTTCTTGGAGCGATGCGAGGTCGGGATATTCCAACAAAGACTCTGATAGGGTACGAACAGCCTGAATTTGGGAGTCTTTGCCGCCCAGATACATACCTGTTCTGCCCGACGGTACGAGGGTTAGGTATTCTGCTGTGTCGGGCATATAGAACACTTGTATCAACACGTCCCAACGAGGCAAAAGTTTGGTGCGGAACTGTTCCAACAGTCTATCGACAGCCGAAGTAGCCCCTTTGTAGAAGGCAACTCTTTTTTTCCAATTGGTGTATGCCAACTGAAAGCCATTATAGACGGGTAAGGTACGATTATACAGCACCAATATATCACCATCGGCTTTAAAATTAGCTAAGGTCGACACATGGTCTTTTGCAACGATATTGGTAGCCTTATAGTTTCTACCCAGCGCGTTCTGAAATTGATTTTGGACATATTGCCAATCCTGATGAGTTTGCATGTTGGTATTTTTGTAGTTAAACAGTTAGACAAACTTATTTAGCGCAAAGGTAAGGGTTTTTTTTTGAGAATCCAACTATTCAAGAACTTTTTTTTTTGTTGCATGTTTTTTTACAAAATAAAGCCGAAAAAAATCTTTCATAGCATGAGAGACAAGGGAGAATAAAGAAAAAAACAAACCATAAATCCCTATCGTTTCACCGATAAACCCCAAAAAATTTATACAAAGATTTTGGAGGTTAGTATTGACAATGTGCGTACCTTTGCCCACACAATACAAATATATTCCTCACCCACAAAAATAATTGTTATGAACAACAACTATTATGTACTACTAAGAAGCCTATTGATAGGCAGTTTTTTTCTATTGGCAAGTGCTATTGATGTGTTTTCGCAAACAGCCTTTGGAGCGGCGCAGACCATCGGAAATACCGATATGGTTGTGCGTGTCAGCGATATTGGCGATGTGGATAACGATGGAGACCTTGACTTCCTAAGCCTTAGTGATTCAAATAATGCTATTATTTATTGGGTTAATGATGGTAATGGTAATTTTATTGAACAGCAAACGATTACAGACACTATTATGGGCATTGAGTCTTTGCGGGTGTATGATATTGATAGTGACAACAAAAACGACATTGTTATTACAGCTAATAACCACCAAAAAATTAAATGCCTAAAGAGTGGCAACAACAACAACTATACTTACATAATGATGGCAGAGGGGGTGAACCAAAGTTTTAATGATTATCTACTAACCGACATCAATAACGATAACAAACCCGACATTATTTGTAAATACACAAACAGCCATACCATAGACGTGTGCCTTAATCAAGGTAACAATGTTTTTACATCTCCTCAATTATTAATAACTGCACCCGAAAGCAATAGACAGCAATTGGCAGATGATTTGGATAACGATGGAGACAACGATATAATTACTTTCTTATTTACTTCCGACCGATTAGCTATCTATAGCAATAACGAAAATGGTATTTTTGAACAACACCAAATTATTAATGACACAATTGAATGCCTAACTAAAATAATGGTCAAAGATATAGACAACGATTCTGATAAAGATATAATAGTGGCTTCGCACGATAATAACGAATTGTTTTTTTATGCCAATAATGGCAATGCTACTTTTTCGGATAAACAAATGATAGACGACGAAGCATTTACTATTTCCACGATGGACTTAGCAGATATAGATAATGACGGTAATTATGACATAGTGACAGCGTATAAAAATACGGCTATGCTTTATTGGTATGAAAACGATGGTAACGGCACATTTAGCAAACATCTAATTGCCAACAACCCAACTGCCGACTACCAATATTCACGATGTTCTGATATAAACAACGATGCTTATATAGACATTGTTTCGTGTGGTGCTTTTAATAATTATGCTAATTGGCGAGAAAATTTAACGAACAGTCCCTACATTGCAGGACAAGTTTTTTATGATATTAACCAAAATGGTAGCTTAGATATTGGCGAAACAGGTATTTATAACCCTAATGTTAGCATTAGCCCCACAGCTATAGCCACTTTTAATAATGTTGATGGTTACTATGTTTATTATATCGACCAAACGAATTATAGCCTTAGCTATCTACCACCTACAGGATGGGAACTCAGCACGCCGTCATCTTATGACATAACACTCAACGCAGGAGAATCGAGCAATAATAACCATTTTGGTATTTACCCTATTATCGATACCACTCAAATGAACGTTTACAAGATTAGCAACAATTATCGTTGTAATGATCTTGCTCGTTATGATTTATATTATACCAATACAGGCACTACTACAGTCAGTGGTATGATTAGTTTCAAAGCCGCTGATTTAACTCCATATCTAAATAGCACTACACCTCCCGATTCGGTAGCTGTAGATGGCACAAGATTTTGGAATTATTATAATTTACCCCCTTTTCAGCAAAAACATCTTTCCATACAATTACAAATGCCTAACGAAACTTTTACAGGAACGGCTTTTATACAAACAGTTGATATAGTGTCTCATACTAATGATAATAGTAGTGGCTTTTCCGAAAACTACATTTTTACTGACACGCTTCGCTGCTCTTATGACCCCAACGACAAGCAAGTAGAACCGCAAGGCATTTTCGAAAACCACTATACTTTGATGGATAAAGAGCTAATCTATACTGTTCGTTTCCAAAACACAGGCAACGACACGGCTTATCAAGTCATTATCCAAGACCAATTAGACGACGACTTAGACTGGACAACGTTTCGCCCTATTATTAGCCGACACCCCGTCCAAATCCTACGCAACGATGATGGCATAGTAACATTTACCTTCAACAATATTATGCTACCCGATAGCTCCACCGATGCCACAAACAGTCAAGGATATATTATGTATGGCATTCGCCCCAAAACAGGACTACCCAACAACACCAGTATTAACAATACGGCGGCTATTTATTTTGACGAAAACAGCCCTATCGTCACCAACACCACTGTCAATACAATGGTATATGAACTACCCACCACTTCTGCCAACTATATCACTTCCACCAACGCTCCAAATATATTGCTCCATGTTGATGCAGCTTTTGAACAGTTAATTGTACAATACAACAACCCGCCTAATAGCGAAATCCGCTATGCTATCTATAATAGTAAGGGACAACAAATAGCCCAGCAAAGCATGACAGCTACAATAGGCAGCCAACAATGTTTTTTTAATACTGCCACCTATCCCAAAGGTATTTATATAGTATCCATTCAAGACACCAATGGCACAAAAAACCTAAAATGGATAAAATAATGGCTTTTGTAGTGTTTTGTTTACTCTCCCTCTGCCAAAAACAAATCGTCTTTTATCAGTAAAAGCACCTTATTTGCTTGCGTGGCAATAATGACAACACCATACAACCCCATAAACATTCTAAGCAACAAAGCCTGCACGAGTGATAAGTTTATAGCAAGGATTTTAATGGTTAATTGTTAATGGTTAATTGTTAATTAGTGTTGGGGTGCTTTGTTTGTTGGGGTGATGGTTTTGCTTTATGCGAAAAAAATCCAACCCTGAAAGGGTGATAAGTTTATAGCAAGACAAATATGCCCCATTTCGATAAAAACCCTGAAAGGGTGATATGATAAGGTGTTTTGTTGGAGTGGGTTAGTTGCGGGAGAAACAAAACAAAAAACAAATTCCCCCATTTCCTACCCACGCCCCCCTCAAAAACTCGCTATCACCTATTATTATCACCCACATATTGCTAAAAGAAATTTGGACACCAATTTTTCATAACTGCCTGATAATCAAGACATTAAGCATACAAAAAGCATTTACGTACAACAAAATTAAAAAAAAGATAAAAAAAACGCCACCAAAAGTATAATAATTCCGTGACTTGTTTTTAACTTGCGGTCAAAATTTAACACTGATTAAAAAAAGTCTAACAAACATACTTTTGTCATTATGAAACAAATGTACTTTACAAAAGTTCTCACGTTTTTTTTAACATTGATAGCAAGTTGCACTATTTTTGCACAAGATGCTATTTTGACAGGCACGGTTAGCGATGCTAAGGAGACCCTTGTAGATGCGGGTGTTACCACTGATATAGGTGGCACCAAGCGCGGCACTGTAACAGACCTCGAAGGGAAATATACCCTAAAATTGCCCGCTGGCACGCACAAAATAACCTATAGTTATACGGGTTATGAATCGCAAAGCCTCACCATCACCCTCGCAGCAGGCGAAACGAAGGTACAAGACGTTACCTTGGGCGAATCTGCCAACGTCTTGGAGACGGTGGTTGTCACGGCTACCAAATTTGAACAAAAATTGGGCGAACAAACTGTTTCTTTGGAGGTTGTCCGTCCTTCGTTGGTGGATAGAGTAAATAATACTGCCGTCGACCAAACCATCAAAAAGGTACCGGGTGTTACGGTTGTCGACGGACAAGCCAATATTCGCGGTGGTAGTGGTTATTCATATGGAGCGGGTAGCCGTGTGATGCTGCTCATGGACGATTTGCCTATCCTTACGCCCGATGCAGGCTTTCCGCGTTGGAGCTTTTTGCCCATCGAAAACCTTGAGCAGGTGGAAGTCATCAAAGGGGCGAGTTCTGCTTTGTATGGTTCGTCTGCCCTCAATGGTATCATCAACCTTCGGACGGCTTATCCCAAAAGCACACCCGTCACCAAGATTTCTATGTTTTCGGGCATCTATCAAAACCCACGAAACAACGAGTATTATGTCTATGACAAAGCAACAGGTGCCGCAAAAGACACTTTGCAAAAGGCATGGTGGGGCAACGAACAGCCCCACGAAGAAGGTTTCTCTTTTGCTCACCGCCAGAAGTTCGGACAATTGGACTTTGTAACAGGTGGCTACTTCTTTAACCAAAAAACATGGAGACAAGGCGACTTTGACCGTCGTGGACGCATGAACGTTAATTTGCGCTATCGCTTTGCCAACGTACCGGGCTTGTCTGTGGGCATCAATACCAACGTACAAAAAACCAAAAGTGGCTCATTTTTGATTTGGAACAACCTCAGCGACTTAGGCGAAAACGACTCCGTCGAAGGGGGTATAGACAGGGGTGCTTATCAGCTTTGGACTGCCACGCCGCCCATCGAAAACCGTCAATGGACCTACTCCATCGACCCCTTTGCCGAGTACTGGAACGAAGCCTCCCAAACCCGCCACAAATTGTTGACCCGTTACTACAAAAACGATAACAAAACCAACACCAACCAAAGCACCGACTCCGACCTAATGTATGGCGAATACCAATTCCAAAAACGCTGGGACAACAACCTCGTCCTAACAGCAGGCGTTGCAGCCACTTTGGGCAAGAGCGACTCCGAACTTTTTGGCGAATATGTCAATAGCGGCGGAGATACCGTTAATATTATCCGAAAATCCACCAACATCGGTGCTTACCTCCAAGCAGATAAGAAATTTTTTGATAAACTAAACATCTCGCTGGGTGCGCGCTACGAAATCAATAATATAGACAGCGGCGTGGATACCATAGACATCGAAGCCCAAGCCAAACCTGTGGCGCGTTTGGGTGTCAACTACCAAGCTGCCGAGTTCACGTTCATTCGTGGGTCTTTCGGACAAGGCTATCGCTTCCCCACCATCGCCGAGAAGTTTGTTACCACCAATTTGGGTGCTGTGGCTTACCAAGCAGGTCCTATCACACTCTCCGTTCCTGTGGGTATTTTCCCTAACGAAAGTCTGCAATCCGAAACAGGCTGGTCTGCCGAGTTAGGTATCAAACAAGGTGTCAAAATCTCCAATTGGAAAGGCTTTGTAGACGTGGCAGGTTATGTCAATCAATACAACGACATGATGGAGTTTACTTTCGGTGCTGGTAGTTCCTTAGTTCCTATCCTGCCTTTTGTTTGGACAGAACTAAAACACCTCTACGACTCTTTGGGTACAGCTCCAACCAAGATTCCTTCGGGCGGTATCGGCTTCCAATCCATCAACATAGGCAATACCCGCATCATCGGTACAGATATTTCCTTCGTCGGTCAAGGCAGTATCGGCAGTTTGCCCACCACCGTTCTGGCAGGTTACACCTATATCGTGCCTAAGTTCCGTACCTTCGATTACACACAACAAGTTCTTTCCTCTGCCTCTTATGAAGAAGACGGCACTTTCAATCCCGACACCAAGGCGGACAATGTTCTCAAGTATCGTTCAAGCCATGTTGTTAAGTTGGACGTAGAAAGTACTTATAAAAAGGTGGCTTTGGGCGTTTCGTGGCAATACAGTAGTTTCATGAAAGCCATCGACCAAGCCTTCAACATCTTTTTGCCCGGTATCGATGCCTACCGCAAAGCCACTAACGGACAAGGCATTAGCGTTCTTGATGCCCGTTTCACCTATAACATGGCAAAAAATGCCAGCGTGACTTTTGTGGTCAATAACCTCTTGAATGGTGAATATGCCACCCGTCCTGCCTTAGTAGATGCCCCGCGCAACTTCTCTATCCGCCTCAACTATAACTTTGATTACGAAAAAGACTAATAAAAAGCCTTTCGTCCCCACTGAATAGGGCTTTATATAAGCAACAAAAAAACGCCTTGTTCCCACTCTCGCGAACAAGGCGTTTTCAATAAAGTATCCTTTTTTTGTGGAACAGCACATTCGCCAATCAAATGCTTTTGGGGAGCAATAAACAGACTAAACCGCGCTACCGATATGATGTTTATGGCTTTGACAAACATAATAAAGACTATAATATGCCTTATTCAGTAGCCTTTCAATTTAATCTTGTCCAGCAAACTTTCTCCATAGCATCGTGTTTAAACCCGATGTTACAGCAAAACAAACAAACACAATACGATGACTATACACCATTAGCTTGAATGACTATTAGGATACTTTTTTTATGACCTATAATATCCACCACAAGGATTTTTTGCCTCCTTTGCAACAAAACACCCTATCTTTTGTCAATATAATATACACCACAGCGTTTCGCAAAGGCTTTTTGTATCTTTTGAAGCCAAACCGTGCGTTTTTTGCACTTAAATTTTGCGTTTTTTGTGCTTAAACGGTATGTTTGTTTAAACACAACAAGAAATGTTAGGCTACAACAACCCACAACAAGCAATATAAACCCCAACAGAGAACCTCCCAAATTTAAAATCATAAATAAAAATGAAAACAAAAATTACTTCCATCGGCTTATGCTTATTCATTGTCTCCTTGTATGCGTGTTACGAAATGCGCAACGCTCCCGCAGACCATGAGTCAGGCGACGAACACTATGCTTATGACGACAACTACCTCTCAATCCGCAACTATCCCGAAGCAATGCCTAACCTCGCTGCTTACCAAAAGGCTATGAAAAGCACCCACCAACAACTCAACAACCCGCAAAGCCGCAGCAATGTGGGCTTCGATTCGATGTGGGATATGGAAGGAGCAGGCAACATCGGCGGACGTATCAATGCCATTGCCATTTCACCCTTCAACAGCAACCACATCTTAGTGGGCGCGGCGCGCGGCGGTGTGTTCCGCAGTACCGATAACGGCAATACGTGGCAGTCTATCTTCGATGCACAACCTGCTTTATCTATCGGCAGTATAGCCACTCACCCCACCGACCCAAGTACCATCTATGTTGGCACAGGCGACCGCAATATTTCAATCTATCCGGGTATCGGTACGGGTATATATCGCTCCACCAATGGCGGTAATACTTGGCAAAATATGGGTTTGGAGGAGACCTACATCATTTCAAAAATCGTTATTAATCCCCAAAACCCTAACCAAATCTTTGCCGCAACGATGGGTTTGCCCTTTGTTCGCGACAACAACAGAGGCGTATACCGCAGTAATGACGGTGGCGAAACGTGGGAACAGGTATTGTTTGTATCTAACCAAGCAGGCGCCATCGATATGGTAATCAATCCCAACAACCCCACCACCATCTACGCTTCTTTTTGGGATAGAATAAGAAATAACCAAGAAACGACCATCGAAGGCGAACACGGAGGCGTTTGGCGAAGCACCGACGGCGGTACCACGTGGGAAGAACTCACCAACGGTTTGCCCGCAGACGAAGTAATGGGACGCGTCAATATCGCTATCTCCAAATCCAATCCCAACATCTTGTACGCAGCATTAGTTGCTCCCTATACCGCTGACCTATATGGTGTTTTTCGGAGTCAAGACGGCGGTGATAGCTGGCAACAAACTGCCGCTTCGGGTGCCGAAGACATTACAGGCGGACAAGGCTGGTACTACACCGACATTGCCGTCAATCCTACCAATGATGCCCAAGTCTTTTTGTTGGGTTTATATATACTTCGCAGCGAAGATAGTGCCGAAACCTTTCAGCAAACGTGGGAAGGCGACCCTGTGCATCCCGATATGCACGCCATAGCCTTTGCTCCCAACGGCAATGTTCTTATCGGTACAGATGGCGGTGCCTACTACTCAACAGATAGTGGACAAAGCTGGTATGACCTCGAAAACATACCTATTAGCCAATTCTATCGCACTGCCTATAATCCCCATTACCCTAACCTATATTTCGGAGGCACACAGGATAATGGTACTTGTCGGGGTAGTGGCGATGATCCCAACAATTGGGTGCAATACTGGGGTTCTGATGGTTTCCAACCCCTATTTCACCCCACCAACCCCGATATTTTTTATGTGGAAACCCAAAACGGTGATATTTACCGAACTACTGATGGTGGAGAAAGTTTTGATTGGAGCGTAGCGGGCATCGTTCCCGAAGACCGTCGCTCTTGGGATATGCAATATATCATGAGCCAACATAATCCCGATGTGCTTTATACAGGAACTTACAGAATGTATAAAAGCACCAACGGCGGCGAAACCTGGGATACCATTAGCCCCGACCTAAGCGACGGACTTGTCTATGCAGCCCGCTTCCACACCATTACCACCCTCGCCGAATCGCCCATCAATGCCAATCTGCTCTATGCAGGAACAGTAGATGCCAATGTGTGGCGAACGACCAACGGCGGCGAAACATGGGATAGTATTCACCACAACGGACTGCCCAATAGATATATTTCCTGCCTTAGAGCCTCGTCCAACGATGCCAATACCATATTCGTTTCGCTATCGGGCTACAAAAGCAACGACTTTGTGGCACACATCTACAAAAGCACCAATAAGGGCAATACATGGCAAAATATCGGTGGCGATATGCCCACCATCGCCGTCAACGACCTCTATGTCATGCCCCAAAGCGATTTGATTATTTTTGCTGCCACCGACGCAGGTGTGTATGGCACCATCGACGGCGGCACACATTGGGAACGCCTCGGCGAAGGAATGCCCATGGTGCCAGTCTATGATTTGGACTACAATCCCGTCAGTCAACAGCTCATCGCTGCCACATTTGCCCGTTCCATTATGACTTATCCCCTCAACACCATTATAAACGACTTTACTGCCGTTCCAACCGCCAACGCCGCCACCTTAGCACTGCAAATCATGCCTAATCCTGTCCAAGATAGGCTACAAATCCAACTTCCCACCACCAACACCCAACAACTCCAACTATTCGACACCAAAGGCACCATCGTACATAGCCAAAACATACAAAACACACGCCAAACAACACTATCTTTGCAGCAACTACCCACAGGAATCTACTTTTTGCGAACCGTCGACACCACCACAGGACAATACGGTATCGTGCGGATAGCCAAACAATAAACCACCACAGCAAAACCCTCGAAGACACAAAGCCTTCGAGGGTTTTATAGGGAATAATAACACCTTATTGCCACAATGAAACTCCGTAGTTGTAGATAAAATGGCAGTAGCAAACACAAAAAATAAGCAAACAGCCTCACCCAAATGCCAACCATAGCCATATCACCCACATCGCAACGCACCCAAAAGGCAAAAATGCTTTATTTAATTAACAACAACTGACTATCAACAATAGCCTTGACCCAATGTTTGACCAACGGCTCAATGGCTACATAATCGCCACATTGTAGGGTATATTGTTTGTTTTGCTCATCTTCATACACCACTTCGCCCACAACACACAACAATAAAGCAGGTGTTTGTGTAATATGTTCTTTGAGCAAAGCATTTTGTTGTATTTGTAATGCACGCACAGCCCCTTCGCTGCCCCTAAAAAACAATTGAGCGGACACTGCCTGCTCGCTTTTGTGTAAATTCTTGATATTGTTCATCGTTTGTTAATGGATATTTTGCCACAAAAGTACGCTTTTTTTTAGAGAAATAGCTTTATTGCTATATCCCAAGAAGCAAATAATTACATCAATAAACAATGAAATGCTTTAACAGAAAAAAAGCAAACATGCTGCCATAAACCCTTGCAACAAAAATAGGCATTTTTTAAACTTTTTCTACTTTCAGTTGTTATTAAGCAAAAAAACATGATACAATTCCTAAAACGCCTTTTAGCAATGACCAGTGTAGGTAGTTTGTTGCTAATGGCATGTTCTCCTAAAACACAATCTGTAGCCGAGCTACGCAACGAAAACCCCAACGCAATTATGAATGCCACAAAATCTTTCTATGACTTTTCTGCCACATCTATCGATGGCAAAACCATTAACATGAGCCAATATAAAGGCAAGAAAGTTTTGGTAGTTAATACCGCCTCCAAATGTGGCTATACTCCACAATATAAAGGTTTGGAGGAACTACACCAAAAAATGGGCGATAAGCTAATCATTCTCGGCTTTCCGTCCAATCAATTTATGGCACAGGAGCCCGGTAGCAACAGCGACATTGCCGCTTTTTGCCAGCGCAACTATGGTGTGTCTTTTCAGATGTTTGAAAAAATAGCAGTCAAAAAGGGTAAAGACCAAGACCCCTTGTATCATTTCTTAAGTGATAAAACCCTCAACGGCTGGAACGACAGCGATCCCACTTGGAACTTCTATAAATACCTGATAGACGAAAACGGTAGATTAATCAATACATTTGCGTCAGGTGTAGAGCCAATGAGCGAAGAAATCCTAAAAGCAGTTCAGTAAACAATGATGCACCCAAGCCATTTTACAATACTGGAACAACAATGACCTAATGGCAATAGCCCAACCAAACACCATTTTTGTATGCTAACCCTAAACTATAAAGTTTTTGGCAACGAAACCGCACCACCGCTGCTTATCCTACACGGTTTGTTTGGCATGTTGGACAATTGGCAAAGTATTGGACAACGTTTAAGCGAGCGTTTTCGGGTCTATGTGCTTGACCAACGCAACCATGGTAAGTCTCCTTGGACAGATGAGCATTCCTATTACGACATGGCAAACGACCTCTTAGATTTTGTACAACAACAACAAATACCAACAAAGTTCTACCTCTTGGGACACTCTATGGGTGGGAAAACAGCCATGCAGTTTGCCGTAGAACATGCTCATTTATTGCAACAATTAATAGTGGTGGATATTGCACCTAAGACTTATCCTCTCGGCGAACACACCTCCGTCTTTGCTGCCTTTAATGCCATGCCATTGCACCAAATCACCGACCGAAAACAAGCCGAACAACTATTACAACAGCATGACTTGAGCGCAGACATAACCCAATTTATGCTCAAAAACCTGTATCGAACCGCTGATAATACTTTTGCATGGCGTTGTAATGTAGCAACCTTAGAAACCCACTACAAAAGTATTTTGGATAATAGCCTATACTTTTACGACACGACCAATATTCCCACACTTTTTGTAAAAGGAGCCAAATCGGAGCGTTACATCGAGCTTCCCGACGACGAAGCACTAATACAACATCATTTTCCCAATAGTACCATTAAGGTAGTAGAAGGAGCAGGGCATTGGGTTCATGCCGAGCAACCCGAACCATTCCTACAACTCATTAACGATTTCCTAAATCCCACCTTATCACAATAAAGCACTTCTTCCAGACAAGGAGTAATAGCAATTGTAACAACAGTGCTATTGCTCCTTGTCTTTGTTGTTATAAGTACGTGCTTGAAGCAATGCTTCCTTAAAAGATATATTTGCCGATTTGCTGTCAATCCAAGCGATGATGTCAAAATAGTTCAACACAATACGATTAAAGTGATTAACCTCAAACACTTGGATTAGTTTGTGGCGGAGGGGTATCAATAAATTACGCCAATCGAAATTAGGGTATTGATGCGCAAGCTTTATCATAAAGTTTAGGATAATCTTTTCGCTATGCTGTAAGGTCTTTCGTTTTTCAAAAGCCTCGCGAGCTGTTCGGATAATATAGGGTAAGATTTGGAAATTGTTGGTTTCGTAGTGTATGATAAGTTGAATAAGCCGAGCGTAAAAACGGATTTCAGGACTAATGTTTTCGTTAAACCGATTAATGATGTAGTTAGCATAATCAATAGCCGAACTATAATCACCTTCGATTAAACAGATATAGGCAAATCTATAATGGGTAATAGTTTTTTGCTCATCGCTAATGTAATGACTATGCTGTTCCAAAATAGATTGCTCCTCTTGCAATAGATATACAGTTTTTTCGAAATCATGATACTTAATAGCATGATTGATGGCTATACCTACGGCTAAAATAGCTACTTGAGCTGCCAAACGCGGCGAAATTTTACGAACCAACTTAGGAATATCTTTGAAATGCTCCAAAGATTCTTTAAAGTTTTCTGGTTTGACCGCCGCTAACAAACGCAAATATCGACTATAATGAGCCACATAGTCCGTTGTATGTTCTTCTATGTGATCTTGATTATACATTTGAATAATGCTGTGATTGGCATTAAATTCTGCAACAGTTTGGTGGGTGAGATAATAATAATTGGCATAAATTTCATAATAACGAATCTTCGCAAAAATGGACTGTGCCTGTTCAGTATCATGCAATAAAGGGTTTTGCATAATTTCTTGTAGTTTTACAAGCTCGTCATTGTTGCGTAAGTTAAACAATTTTTTTCGTAAGAACGTAATTCTATAATAAAGCCTATTAAAGTCATTAAGATTATGCAAAAGGGAGATTTGTTGGTCAATTTCCTCAAACAATAGCAATACTTCATCTTCCCCCAAAGTCATACCAGAAATTTTTCTTTCCCACTGCAACAAAACCAATAATTGTTCTACAAGATGGTACGATTGCGCCAACTTTTTGGCTTTTAACAAAAGCTTATAAGCCGTATCATATAGGCTTTTGTGAAACAAAATATCTATTTGTATTAGGTAGTTAGCAACCCGAGAATTAACAGAAGACTCTGCATGATAGGCTTGCAAACTTCTCAGAATTTGATGGTATAAATAGTTCTTATCGGCAGCCAAAAAGTCCGTTTTGATGCCTTTTTCTTGTAGCTTTTTTACCAAAGAAGATTCATCATTTTTTTTTAGACTTACTATTTCATCAAATAGATGGATATAGTTTTTGTCACCTTGTTGTTGTGTCCGACTTGCAAATTGCTTAAAATAACGCACTTCGGAAGGATTTAAGGCATAAATTAGGGCTAATAATTTGTCTTTCATGGTAAAAAAATTGGAAAAGGACATAAATTGCTGCAAAAGTACAACATTTAGACTTACTAAATGCCAAAAAAATACGTTTTTTTTAATACCAGCTTTCTAATGCAGTCCAGTAGATTTAACATACCTTTGCATGATTTTTCATTCCTAAATAAGTTACTATTTTTCCTAATCCCTTAAAAACTTCATAAAAAATCACTTTTGAACATGAAGACAATCAGACTAACTTCCTTTCTTAAAAACAACGCTTCAAAATTAGTAATACTGTATATATTAATGGCTATCTCTTCTTTTGATGCGATAGCTGTTACTAAAACATGGTCGAGCGGTACTGTCTGGGGTACTGCGGTATGGTCTCCTGCTGGTACACCTGTGGCGGGCGATGATTTGATATTTAATGCTGCTGTTGCAATGACAGCCGTGCCAACTATTTCCCTTAATTTGATTACGGTTAACAATGCAGTTGCTGTTACCATGACTGCTGCTGCTTCTGGCAATACCATTACGCTTGGAGCAGGTGGTTTAAACGTTACAAATGCGGGTGGAACTTTCAATATAGGCGCAAGTGGCACTATATTAAAATTGACACCTGGCATGACTATAACAGCTACTGGTACAATAGCCGTAGCTTCAGGCGGCGTACTTGACCTTAATGGAGGTACTTACAACTTGGGAAATTCTTTTCGTATAGCAGGTACGGGCATTACTTCGGGCGGAGCATTGATTAACTCATCTGCTACCGCTGCAACACTGACTAATAATATCACGATGACTGCCGCCTCATCTATTGGTGGAACGGGTGATATTACGCTTTCAGGTGTTATTAGTGGTGCTTTTGCGCTAACAAAAGTGGGTACTAATACCTTGACCTTGTCAGGTAATAATACCTATAGTGGGGCAACTACCATTAGCTCGGGTACATTAAAATTGGGTGCAGCCGGTACTGCAACTAACACTCCTTTGGGCACCTCTGCGGGAGGCGTTACTGTTTCATCAGGAGCTACTTTGGATTTGAATGGTTTTACACTTGGCACTTCCGAAGCGCTTACCCTAAATGGCACAGGCGTAGGCGGAGCAGGTGCTTTGACAAACACCGGTGGGGCAGGAGCAACATGGGCAGGAACAGTAGCACTTGCTAGTGCCGCCACAATTGGTGGTAGCGCCAATATTACGCTTTCGCAAAACATAACAGGTGCTTTTGCCTTAACCAAGGAGGGCGAAAATACACTCTTACTTAATAGCTCAACTACAACAAGTGCTTTTACGACACTTAATATCAATAACGGAACGGTACAATTAGGTACGACGGCTGCGGTTAATGGTCAAATTTTAAATACTTGTGCAGTGGTCATTAGTGGAGATGGGTCGCTTAATTTAGGTAGTCAGAGCGAACAAATTGGCTCTTTGGCAAGTGCTAGTACCACAGCAACTGTTACAGCAACGTCCGGAACCCCTGTACTTACTGTTGGTGATGCAACAAGTACTACTTTTGCGGGTGTAATCCAAAATGGCGGAGGCACAGTAGGTCTTACCAAAATAGGCGCAGGTACACTAACATTAAGCGGCACTAATACCTACACAGGCAATACTACAGTAAATGCAGGAACATTGGCTTTGGGTGCAAATAATGTTATTGCGGATAATTCCAATGTAGTGTTGGGAGGTGGAACGCTTAGTTCAGGTGGCTTTTCGGATACGATGGGAACGCTTTCTACGACCACATCTACCTCAAGCACCATTGCCTTGAGTGGAACTTCTACCCTTACTTTTGCAGCAGGTGGAAGTATTGCAGGTAATTTAGCCATTACAGGTTATGGAACTTCGGCGGGACATGTGTTTATTGGTAATTCACAAACTTTAAGCGTAAGTGAATTATCCAAAATAACAGTTAATGGCAGCCCCGCGTGTCAATCAACCACAGGTGAAATTATCCCTAAAGGCGCTGTAAGTACTACTACTAGTGTAATATTTACCAACATTAGCACTTCTGTTACATTCCAACAAACGGGTGGTACAGCAGGAGGAACTTGGTCTATTACACCCACAACTATGGGAACAATTAACAGCACAACCGGAGCCTTTACAGCAGGAACTACCACAGGTTTAGTAGTGGTGACTTATACCTCGCCCGAAGGTTGCGAAAGTACAATGGATTTTTATATTTCAGGAACGGGTAATTTGTGGGTCAACCCTGCTACGGGTGTTGATACAAATACTGGTACACCGGCTTCTCCCTTGCAATCAATTCGTCAAGCACTAAGAAACCTTACTGCTACAAACTCAACCATACATATAATGCCTGGCAACTATTCGTATGCTAACATGACTTCTAATGCGAACCGTGACTTAGGATTTGGACCAGGACAATCAGTAACAACAGGTATTAACAATGCCTTTTTGCCCGGTACAGTTATACAAGGAGAAGGCTGTGTGTATTGGAATAATAGCAATACAAATGGCACAGGTGCCCAAAACTCGGTTATGACCATAGAAGCTGTTGATGGATTTACGATAAGAAATATTCGTTTTAATGGTTGGCAAGGTACATTAGCCTCTGTGCATTTTATTAACTGTACGAATGTTTTGGTAGAAGATTGTATATTCCACCAAGACGCTCTTGCTGCAAGTGGACATGCCTTGCGCTTTGAGGGAGATGCAACAGAAACAGCCATTTCGGGTACACCATCTTTGATTTACAATATACGAAACTGTATTTTTCAAAATAATGGCAATCCGAGCGGACAAAGCACAGGAGAAGCCCTTTATGTTAGAAACAATGGCACAGGACATTTACCAACATCTCGTGAATTTCGGGTAAATATTGACAACAGTTCGTTTGTATGTAATTTCGCTTCCACGGGTGGTGCTTTATATTCCGAAGCTGTTAATAGTGCCGATGAACATCCCAATATACAAATTAACGGGTGTAATTTTTCGGGTAATAAAACATCAAGTCAAGGTGGTGCTATATTTCATAAATACACCGATTTGACGGTTAATAATACTACTTTTTGTAACAACGATGCAGGGTCGGCTTTGTCTGACCGCGACGGTGGTGCAATCCACTGCGACCAAGGCTCAACGCTTACAGTAAACGGCTGTACATTTCAAGATAATGTAGCAGGACGTTATGGTTCGGCAATCAGCATTGCAAGCAACGCCACTTCGTCTTCTGTTAGCAATAGTGTATTTTATAGCAATAATGCAGGAAACTCTACCAGCAATGTTTACAGAAGTGCTATTGCCAATGCCACTCTAACAAATTGTTTGTTTAAAGATAACGCCTTGACTGGCGGCTTTTCAGGCGGACCAATAGCCACAGGAGGTACTATTACCAATTCTACTTTTTCGGGCAATGCTGGTATAGCAGTAACAGGAACAGGTGTAATTGATGACCATGCTATTGGTACTAATTGGGTTGATGCCACAGGACATGCTTTTCAAGCCAATGGAACACAAGTGGGTTATACAGGAGCTTTTTACTCACTTCCCGACTGTACACCTTGTCCCGCAGTACCCGGTACCGGTTGTGATGCTTCGGCAGGTGCAGGTTTATTTACTAATTCCACTTGTTTTTATGTTTGTTCCGATACGACCGCCACTACCGATATATCCAAAAGTGGCACATTTACAGTTACCAGCGTATCTGGTTGGTCAAAACCTTGTGATGTAGCCACAATGCCCTACCATTACTACTTCTTGGTAGTTAATAGTGCAGGAACGGTTGTAAAAGTAATAGATGGTGACAATGATAGTGACGGCATTCCTAATTTTGCAGAATCGCCAGTTGTCAATACAAGTATAGATGTAAGCGGCATTCAACCGCCCGGCGTATATACCATTCGTGGGTTTTATACCGATAGAGGAGCGCCAACAGTAGGTACTACTGTTAGTACGTTAGAGGCATTGAGTTGTGGTAGCATAACTTCAGGAGCTATATCGTTCACTATTTTAGATGCTGTAAGAATTGATTTAACCCGCAGTTGCAAAACTACCGGTGGCGTAGATGCTCCTTCTGGACATTTTTATTTGAATATACAAAGCGTGACAGGTGGTTTTGCCAATCTTAATTCTACTTTCTTTACTCCTAAATCATATACCTTAACCACTTCTTTTGGCACAGGTTCTTATAACTATACAGGTACTCCTATTAATGATATTGATGTGACTTATGCCGCTGCTACAACTGAAACAGCTCAAGTAACAGCATATACACCACAACCTAATTTGTGTGCCAATTGTCAATCACAAATTTTTGTAGAAGATGATTTAAATTGTTCCGTAGCTTCAATAGGTATTTCTGGTAATGTCTATAACGATGCCGATGCACTAACCGATGGCAACCTTGTAGATGGTACAGCTATTGATGGCACTACAACTGTGGTATATGCCAACTTAGTAAGCGGTGGCAATGTAGTACAAAGTGTTCAGGTATCAAGTACAGGT
>JAEUUX010000167.1 GCA_016787295.1 Chitinophagales bacterium | reverse complement strand
TTCTATAATTAGTGGTACTAACATATCATAACCAAAACCTAAATAGCCCGCGCTGGCTTCACACTCAAAGGTAAGTGGCGTGTTTTGGGCAGCTACCAAACTAACAGTATAAGTACCTGTTTGTTGGAAACTATGTTGCGGACTGTTTTGTGTGGTGGTGGTGCCGTCACCAAAGTTCCAGAGGTAGGCATTGGCGTTTTGGGATTGGTTGAGGAAAGAGACGCTTTTCCCTTCGCAGATGCTGAGGGTATCGTTGGTTTGTGGGCTGGGCGTGGTGGTGAAGGCGGCGATGGGGGGTGGGGCAGGTGTTGGGGTGTCTAAGAGATTTTCGTACCAACGAAGTTCATTTGTACCATGGTCATAGTATAAAATGTCAATGTCTTGGTCATTGTCAAAATCGGCTAAAGAGACTATAAATGGATCTGGAAAGAGTTGTATGTAGAATGGTTCAGAGGAGTAGATAGAATGTACAATGAAGGTTGCATTGTTTCCTGTGTTTTCGCACCAAGATAAAATGCTCGCTTCAGGAGCATTTACATCAAAAGGATTAGATGATGTAATCATTGCATAGACAATATCCATATCTCCATCATTATCTAAGTCGGATATAGCAAAATCTGCAACCATTCCATATATGTTAGCTATAAGAATTTCGTTACTAAAATCACCATTACCTTCATTTTCATACCAGATTAGTTGTTTTTCGCTCATTTCTCCCGGATTACTATCATTTAGTGTTGCTAAATCTTCGTCACCATCATTGTCCATGTCAACAACGATGGTTTGGGCTGGGAAAAAGTTGGTATAGGTTGTAGTTTGAACATCAGCGAAATTGCCATTACCATCATTAGGGTACCAATCTATGGCACCTACATCTGATATCATAAGCCCTGCATCTTGTAAAAAAGTTACTATATCTTTACTGCCATCGTTGTTGACATCAATAATGTCGATGATAAAAGATGTTCCATAAATAGTTGTAACAAAATGCTCTTCGCTAAAAGTGCCATCTCCGTTATTGGCTCGCCAACCTATATTGTTGTTTTCATAGACGTATAATAGATCGTCATCACCGTCATTGTCAAAATCATTCATTGCAGCATAAGAAAGTTGGCTGCCAGCAATAGTCACTAATTGGAGGAGACCAAAGTTTCCATTGCCATTATTGTTACAAATATAAACTTTACCTTGATAGAAGAGGATTTTTACTAAATCTCCATCTCCATCTTGATCTATATCGGAAACAAAATGAAAAGGAGACAATATACCATTAGATTCTTCTAGTACTGCATTATTACTAAAGTTTCCGTTGCTATTGTTTTCATACCATGTTGTATTACTACTAGTAGGCGAAATTATATCGTTGTCACTATCGTTGTCTATATCAAAGATAGTTGTACGAGGATGTGGATTTAGAGGGTAGTCTATTATTTCTTTCAATGAAAAAACTGTCTGCCCAAAAGCAGCAGTACTCCAAAACAATAGGACAAACAGACTACAGCAAAGGTGTAGCCAAGGGCGGAAGGGGGGAAATGTGTTTCGCATGAGAACTTTTTTTAAAATTGTTAATTATTAATTGTTAATTGTTAATGATTTTGGTCGGGCGGAAAGTGTTTTTGGTTGGGCGGAAGGTAGTTTTGGTTGGGCGGAAGGTAGTTTGGGTTGGGCGGAAGGTGTTTTGGGGCAGGCGGAAGGTGTTTTGGGTGGCGTAGAAGGAATGTTTTGTTATTGTTAATGGGTGTGAGTGTAACTCATTGCTTTTTTGTTGTCTTTTTG
>JAEUUX010000133.1 GCA_016787295.1 Chitinophagales bacterium | reverse complement strand
CCCTTAAAATATTTAAACGTGTCTAAAGTTTTTTAAAAGGGGTCTAAAGTTTTTCTTTAGGGGTCTAAAGTTTTTTGATTCACCCCTTAAAATATTTAAACGTGTCTAAAGTTTTTTAAAAGGGGTCTAAAGTTTTTCTTTTTACCCTTGTTTTTTGGCAAAAATGGCTATTTTTGAGCAAAAAACAGTATATTTTTGGCAAAAAGCCAATTTTAAGCCCTACAACAGCTATTCAGGCATTTTTTTGTTGACTTTTGTTTGGGTTGATGACAATAAAATAATTTTGTGTCATGTTTTTGTCATTTTATTATTGGGTATTTGCTTCATATTTTCATAAAAATAGTAACAATTGGCGTATTGGCGCTATACAAAACCGAGTGTAGAAACCCATATACCGTAGAAATGTTAAAAAAGTGATGGGATTGGGACAAAGAAAAAAACACAAATAGTTCAAAATCCCCAGAATGGTGATATGATACCTATTTGTGTTCTTTTGTTAAGGGATAACGATTAAATAAATCCCAATTTATTATACCTTATGATTATGGGCTGGGTGAAAAAGGGAAATTATTAAATCAGGACACCTTATTACCGTTCAAAATTCCAATGAGATGACAAAACTATTTATACTGACTTGAAAATACTTTTCGGATTTGATAATGAACGATGTTACGTACTCGTCTCAAAATGCAACATCAATTAACGGCAATTTGCCATTCCTCCAAATGCTGCTTTCATAAGCGATAAATGGTGATTCTACTTTTTTGCTCACCCAAAAATTAGCAAAAAAAGGTGTTTTTTTCGAGTGGATTCGTCCGGCGTGTTGTGGTCTTTGCTTAATTTTGTGGTAGCAAGCAAAATCGTAGGCATTTTGTCTATTTTATCGTATTAGCTACCACAAAATGTAGGCAATCGTTGAGGCGATTTATCATTCTTTGTCTGTTTTTTCGTGACTTCGTTGCCTCAACGACCGAAACAGCACTATTTCGAGTGACGAAAATAGTGTAAGCAGATGTGCGTTTTTTGTGACCGCAATTATTAGCCTGTCAACATTTTACAAAATCCGAAGGCTGTATTCAATTTAGTATAAACAGGATACAGTTTGCGATAGTGCGCAAAACTGAGGCTACCTACAAATTGTTAATCAATTGACACAAAAAAGGAAATGATTAAATCATGCTTCCCAAACTATTGCTTAACCAACGGAATATGTTGATAGCCGTCGGTTGTGTTGCCTATTTGTAGGAAATATGTGCCATTGGGTAAGTTTTTGCCCCATTCCCAAGTATTAATGCCTGTGCTAAAAGTGGTATTGGCAAGTGCCTGTCCGAGACTGTTGTAGAGGGTGGCTGTTTGTGGTTGCTGTTGCGGCTGTAGGCAATGAACGGTCAACGTTTCGCTGAAAGGATTGGGCGAAACAATGATTTGTAGGTTATTATTGTTGTTGGCAGAAGGTATGCCCGTTGTCCCTTCCCCGATTTCGAAGGTATCAAAAGTCATTTCGGTCACACCGTCGGCGAGTGTGTTGCTGGCTTCTATGATAAATTGGCGCATATTGTTGGGGATTTCCATCGTAACATCTATCCAATGGCTCAAATTGCTGCTATCGGCGCTAAAATTGGGCTGCATAGAAAAGTCGATGGGTTGTGCGTTGGTATCGGTCGACAACAAAATGCGAACGTTGGAGGCGGCAGCATTAAAATTGCAATACCACCAACGAAAATGTATCGTAGGACGGCTATAGCTGCTCACATCAAAGATTGGCGAAACAAGAGAGGTCGTTGTATTGTCCAAATCGCTGTTTTCGGCTATGCCTGTGGTGTTGCCTGTGGTATAACAAATGTTGCCAAAATCGGTTTCGGAGTCGCTATAAGGCGTACAAATCACATCGCCATAATTTGCGCCAATAGCTTGCAAACGCACCCAACTTCCAACAGCATTATTACTACTTTCGACAGTCCAACCTAAGTCTTGGTAAAAATCGTCGTAATAGCCGCGCTCCAAATAGACCGTAACGGTATTGTTGGCATTGTCTATCCAATAATCATCGATGATTTGTGGGCGGTATCCCCATTTGTGTAGCACCATTCTGTAATGGTCAGGATAGCGGTCGCTCCAAGTGGCAATGCCTGTTGTGGTGGTTTGTTGTGTTGAGGTGTTCCATTGACCGTTGGTGAGTTGGTTGCTATTGCTCACCTCCACCAAAACACCTTCGATGGGCAAACCTGTGGCGAGGTCGCGCACATCGGCTTGGATAGCAAAGGCAGTAGCGGGTTGTAGGGCGATGTTCAGATTAGTGATTTCGCCGCTGTTCAAAGTCACGTTGTTGGCAGTATAGGGCAGATAACCGTATTGATAAAAAGTAATGTCATAAACACCTGCATTGGCTACGCCCATTTTGTACGTACCACTAAAACTTGCGCTGTCGGTATAGGCGGTGTTGTTGATGGTGATATATACGTTGGGAATGGTGGTTCCTGTGCTGGCATCGGTGATAGTGCCGCTCACGTAGGCTGCCCGTTGGTAGGTAGGACGCACAACATACATGCCCTCTTGTCGGTCAGAACCAATTAATATGCCCGACTCAAAATAGGGATACACGCCCCAACAGCCCGCAGAACCAGGACCACTGAAAGGAGACGTATCATAAAACTCGGTTTCGACTAAGGCATCGGGTTCGTGGGCATCTATGATTTTCATGCCTTCGGTATAATAAGACAAAACCACAAAATCATCAAAGACGTGTGCGTTGTGTGGCATGGCGTTGGTGTTGGGTGCGGCTTGGTAGCGGTCGAGTTCGCGAATGTCGCCGAAATCGCTAATGTCGTAGGAAGTCAAATAGGCATCGTTGCGTTCGTCTGCCACAAAAGCAAATTGACTATTATCGGACAGCCAAACATTGTGGGCAAAGGCAGAAGGCGTGGTTTGTGTGGCGAGGATAACAGGATTTTGTTTATCCGATACATCAACAACGGCAAATACACCAGCATAAATTTCGGCGGTATACATAATATTGTTGCGAACATAAGCATCATGCACATAGTTGGCAGTGTATTCGCCCACATATTGCGGGTGTAAAGGGTCGGGATTTAGGTCAAACATCAATACGCCGCGCTGATTGGTGGCAGTAGTGCCTGCATAATCGCGATACCCCATGATGTAGAGATAACCAAATTCGTCTACCCAAACAGTGTGGGCGGTTTTTATTTTTCCGTTATAGGTAAAATGAAGTGTATCTACGCTATTGGGCAAATTGCTTAGGTCGGCAATCAATACGCCTTCGTCCAATTCGTTGGTGACATAGGCATAGTGTTGCCATGTTTTTATTTCGCGCCAAACATTGAAAGGACCAGGAACAAAAGCTACTTCTTGTGGCTCGGTGGGTGTGCTTAGGTCAACGATAGACAAACCCGACTTTACGCCCACTAAGGCATACTCTACACCATTGGTAGTATATCCCCAAATAGAACTTAATCCATCGGGATAATATACTTTGCTCAAAAATTCCATTTCGTTTTGAGCATTTACGCTAACAGAAAAGCACAATAAGATGATTAGATAAAGATATTGTTTCATGGTCTAAAGAATTTTAATGATGATATGCTTATTCACTTCTATCAAAAAGGTGGTAAAAAAAATAACACAAAAAAACCGCTGCGAAATTTTGCCGTAAAATACTGAACCTAACCGCAGCCGCTGCAAAGTTTGACCACAAAGGAATGCAAAAGACAGAAAAGCCGCTGCAAAACTCTGCTGTAAGTATTACTAACCGCAATGCCATAAAAACTTTTTGCGGTTAATACTGTAAGCAATACAAAAGCGCTATAATTACATTGATTTATTTGGGCGTTTCCCTGCGGGTCGGGCTGCTATGGGCTTCGCTTTGCTTCGGTGCTGCGTTGCTCTCCGCACTGGCTAACGCCACCCTCCGCATCCCTAACGCGCTTCGCCATTCGAACAAATATATCGCTATTTTTTTACTGCAAAAACAGCTTTTTCCTGACAAAATAGTTAAAATGAAACAAATAGGAGTGATGATGAAAAAAAAATCGTGTAATGGACAAGCATTACACGATTCCTTTACAAATACACGGAAGGTACGAACTAATAGTTTTTGTAACCACCAACAACAATTTTGTGATGATTGTAGGTATAGTCCATTATATGGAACACATACAAGTAGTTCAAACTATTTGTGAGCCACCAAAAAGCGACGTACTACCGTTTGCCCATTACTAATCACATAAAGAAAGTAATATCCGTTGGGCAAAGCGCTCACGTTGAAAGTGTTTCGTCCTGTTATTCCTGCTTGTTGCAATAAGATAATACCCAAGCTATTTCGTATTTCTAATTGGGCAGCACCAGGCAGGTCAACATGCAATACATCGTTAGCGGGGTTTGGAAAAACCACTATTTGGTCGGGGTCAAGAACATCTTCTATTGCTCCGATGCTACCTATAAACGAGGGTTCGTTAAGATTAATAGTAGTATTTGTTATGCTCAAAGTATTAGCATTCGTTGCATCTTTTTGAAGATATTTATCGCTTGTTTGAGCAAAACCGTTTAACGCGAATACACAAAATAAGAATATGAAAATGGTGTGTTTCATGGCAAATAAGGTTTAGGTCTTAAAAACAGCACAAATTTAAGGCTTTTTTGGCGAATAATAAAAAACTTTTTCAGCCTTTTTCCGAAAAGAATTTGATTTTTATCATTCCTTTTGTTTTTCTCCTATCTATTGTGTGCTTAGAACAAAAAAAGTTTGAAACTTTTTGGAGTTGTTTGGTGTGTATTTGGGTGATTTTTATAGTCAATAAATAGTAGAAAAATAGTAATAAGGTTGAATTATGGCGTAATTAGTACTTTTTGCATCATCGAAAAACCGTTATCAAACAAAATTTGGACAATATAAACACCTGTGGGAGTATTAGCTGTGTATAGCTGCAATGGGGTGTTTCCAGCAGGAAGGTTAGTATTTTGGTTAAAACAATCTTGTCCAACGCTATTAAAAACGCCTATATGAATGTGTTGCGGGTTCATCAATGTGACTTCCATGTTCAATATTCCATTGCTAATTGTGTTGGGATTTATTCGCAATTCGTTCATTTGTCCTGCATCTATGACCACATTGCCACAACGTTCGTCTGAGCAGCCGTTATTAGTGGTAATGGTCAAACAAACTTGGTATGTGCCATTGGCAGCATAGATATGCGTCGGCGTTGGGGAGTCGGAGGTAGCACCATCGCCAAAAGTCCATTGGTAACTAACAATTTCACCCGACGAAGTACCGGAGTTGTTGGCATTGAAAAAAGCAGTAAACAAATTGGTTTCATAAACAAAACTTGCCTCACAAGTCACGGGCGGCTCTACTGCAATTGTAATGGTTTGGCAAATGTCATCTTCACAATTCGTTTCATTGTTCCACACCAATAGACAGACTTGGTAAGTTCCATTAGTAGCGTAGGTATGCGTTGGATTGGCAAGGTCGGAGGTAGCAGTGTCGTCTCCGAAATGCCAAGTATAA
>JAEUUX010000108.1 GCA_016787295.1 Chitinophagales bacterium | reverse complement strand
CAACACCAACACCGACGAAACAGCCACCGTCACACTACTCGACCTTAGTGGAAAAACAGTCGCCATCAACAACGAATACGCCACCGCTGGCAGCAATGAATTTGGCATAGATACCAACCAACTACCCGCTGGCATCTATCTTGTTCGCCTACAAACACCCACACAGAGCTTTACAGAACGCTTAGTTATTGCTCGATAAACAAGCATTCCTATCACTACACTCTCTTTTGTTTGTTTTTGCAAAACTTCTACAAAAAAAGTGATTTTTTTTAAAAAAAATGTGCCAACTTTGGTAAGGTTTTGCCACACTTTTCCCTTTATACAGTATGCAAGCACCAAACACGGTTTTTGCACCTCAATCACCTATCTTTCAACGTTTTTTCTTGTTCAAAATACCTTTTTTATGGTTGTTTTTTTCAATTTCTATCAATTATCAAAACAATACCATAAACAAAACCTTTAAACTTTTTTCTGTGGCATAAATACTCACACCTTAACTTGACAAAAAATTATAGTTTCCTCCACATTCCCTACTCAATCTTTTTCAATCCCTATAACTCCTCTAACGGTATAGCCCATAGCTATGCCGTTAAAGGAGTCGATGTATTTTATTTTTTGGCAAAAACTTGCATATTATTCAAAAAATAAATACCTTTGTCTCCTTCTTCTCTTTTTTTTATCTACTTAATATTTTTATCATCTTTAAGCAAACTTTACAACTATGAAGTACTATTGGCATTTTTTCTTAGGGCTTATCTTATTGTTTATTACACCAGCTTTATTATTAGCTCAAAACTACAATTACTATTTTCGTGCATACAATAATAATGCTGATTTGTCGCAAGCTTATATCGCTGCTAGTGCCACTATGCCTAATAAGTTTGATATAAAAATTGTTTCTGACAACATTCCTTTAGAAGAAAAAAACAATGTCCTTGTTTATTATCTAACCTCTAATGGACAGTATACTTGTGGCAAATTAGATGAACTAATTAGTTTTACCTTTCGTACCACAGGCGAACATGCAATTTGGGCGCATATTTTTAGAAAAGGAAACCCTATTGTTGTAAAAGGAGAGAAAATTATAGTCGGTACTGGTCAAACACATATACCTATTTATACTCCTGTTGCAGGAACTATTACTACTAATACATCAAATACTATTGCTTTACAGCGAGTACCAAACCCATATTTTGGAAAAACAGGATGGATTCCTTATACCGATTATTTGAACATTGATATCCAATCCAAACCCACATCTACCATTTCTACTACCATACAAGATCCGATTACTTATCTTCCTCCTGCCTCAACAACAACGCCTAACAATATTGATGGTGCGACTTTTTATGTAGTACCCGTTAAGTTTGACAATGTTCCACTAAGTCAAGGTGTGACAGAATTTGGGGTAGAATTTGATTGGATATTTAATAGTTTTTATCTACACCAAATTATTGTTAATGGCAAACAAATAGGACCAAATTATGTTAAAGATAATTTGTTAGAGTTGAAAAATATTGCTAATTCTCCTGTAAAAATACTAAGTGTGAGCAATTTTTTAAAAAAAGCTCGATTAATATTGAAAGGTACTACTACAACTACTCCTGAAATAGTAGATGTTCAATTAGTATTTCGAATGAAACCTGCTATTTCTATCTCTTCTGTTGATAAAGTCGAAATAAGTTTTCCTCTAACAGCACGAACTTTTGCAAAATTAAATGGAACAGACTATATAGTAACTAATAGTGTTGGAAATTCTATACAAACTTTTGTAGAACCTATCTCTAAAATACCACGCGACCCTTGTTTTTTATTTACCAATCCCACTATTTGTAGCAATTGTGGCAACTATGGTAGAGGTATTATTACCGATATAGCTATGAATGTAAGCAGTAATCCGGCTAATGCAGGCTATAAAGCAATTATCCGAACTAGTCCAGATTTTTATAATATTACTAATAGCAATGGCTGGCGATTATCCAATGATCCTACTAATCCCATTAATTTAATATTTGCCTATAATATGGGAGTTACACCAAACCCATTATTTAGTTACAATGTAAATTTTAATATAGCGACTCCCTTTGCCAATATAGCCACTCTAAATCCACAAGCTAACCTCAATTATCGATATCAAATTTATGATGAAGTAAGCAGTGGTAAAAAAGTTATAGAAATAGAGTTTCCCAATGCCTATATTGATGCTTTTGGCATGAATAATTACAATATTTTTGACAATAATTTACTTGCTTGCTTTGGTATCTTTTCTATTGCATTGCCACTACAAACTAGTTATACAACAGGAGCTACCTATAGTACGCAAATAGAAAGCGTATTACAATATAAAGAATACTATGGTATTTGTAACACTTGCTATACTGTTGCTGCTGCTGCTTCAGATATTTCTAATGAAGTCACTACCACAGTAAGTAACAAATATGCTGTTACTTCCCTTTTTCCTTTCATAAAACTTAGTTGCGGCAGTGGCAAATACAATATGCACGACGACGAAGCCATCTCAACCTTATCTGCCTATCCCAATCCATTCACCGAAACAGTTCGCATAGATGGACTGTCTGCCAATGAACACATCGAAGTCTATAACCTACAAGGGCAAATGGTCAAAACTGCCGACAATGATGGAGCAAATGGCATGGATATAGACCTAAGTGCCGTTCCAGCAGGTATGTATTTGGTGAGGGTACGCAACGATGCCGAAACAACTACTTTCCGTTTATTGAAAGAGTAAAAGCAATGTAGACATGCCACTGCTATATTTCAGTATCTAATAGCTGCTTTGTCAACATACAAAAGCCTTTCTATTAACACCCTATCGAGTAATGTTAATGGAAAGGCTTTTTTGTTAAAAAATTATAGCTGATGTGTTAGTGCAGAATATTTTTCAGAAAAGAAATTGAGCTATTGTGTTTATTTAACGCTTAATAGAAGGATTATCAAACGTTACCTTATTATCAAAATAACCACAATAGGGTGATACGATTATAATAAGCTTCTATCTTACTTTTCTTACAACACAAACTGTAGATTATATGCCATTAGAAAAATAGCATCTGAGATAGTAATAAAGTATTTGGTATTTTTAGAATTTGCAGTTCTAAAATTTGCTCTTTTGTTTTTTGCAGTGCGGCATCTTGCGACTCTTTGCCAAACATTTCCAATAAAAATTTATCTTTGGGTGATATACGCCCTAAAACTGCCTCTTTTTTTGCTCGTTTATGTGTCAAAATTGCTTCATACTGCGCTACATCTTCTTCTATTTCTTGTAAGACTGCGGCTTTAATTACTTCTTTTTGAGCAATCAATTCTTTCACAGCTTTGTCAAAAAATGTCGTAGTATCGCTATTATTTCTTTCAGAACGGGTTGTATCACTTAAGAAATCTAAAAAAAAGCTTCCTTTCATAATATACCATCTCCAAATGTAGCGTTCTGGATGTTTTAACAAATTCATAGAAGTTTGGATAAGGACAATAATGTCCACTGCTACTATATTAAAATAAACACGGCTTTTTAAATCTTCTAGTATTTCATTTTTGAATGAAGATAAGCTATCATAATTAGCTTTAGCTTGAAAAATATACAGATTTGCCCATAATGAAAAATACTTCATTTCATCTGCATTTTCTTTTATATCGCCAATATGGTGACTAAATTCAAAAATAGTTTTTGTACCCTCTATAATTTTTTTACAAATATTGTAATAGTATTTTTGTCTGTGAATAAAAATAGATAAAACGGTCACGTCGCATTCACAATGATCATAGATGCGATAATAATAACACTGCATTTCCTCAACACAAGTCTTAGGAGCATAATAGTCTATTGCTATATGCACTAAAATAGGATAGTTTTTTCCATTTTTTAGGCGCACTATAAAAAATTTATCATAAATATCATCATCTTTAGACGCTCCTTTGACAAATGTTGCTTTAACATTTCCTTCTGGAAACTCTGGTTCAACAGAAAAGTCAATATCTTTATGAAGGTCAGGCAGAAAATGTTCGATAAAATCTTCTACAAATGACTGTATTATGTTTTTTCTTAGTGCATTAAAGTTGATAATTATGCTATTAGAGGACATTATGTAAGTAGTTTTGGTAAAAATTGTAAAAATACTAAAAATAAACCCCAAAATAAAGTTATTTATCACCAAAGTAAAAAAGCAAACTATTAAAGCAACACCTTAACAATACAAATCCGCAAAGGATAAATAACTTACGCTTTCTTTTTATCCAATACACTTTGTACATACTCAACAGGTTTGTTTAATATCATAGCAATACCTGATGCGTTAATGTGTAAAATATCGCGCATTCGTAAAATTTGCTGCTCCATTTCGGCGTGCTGCTGCTCTATTTCGGCATACTGTTGAGCTAATAGTCGTTCTTTTTCTGCATTTTCGGCAAGAAGTTCATCAATAGTTTTGCCATATACTCTTGCTGCTTCTTCATTAATAAACATGATAATACCCTGATTTTGATATGCCATAGTAAAGTTTATTTCGGTTTGTAATTTTTTTTTTAGTTATTCAGGTAATTGTATTAAGTATTAAGCCCCTCAAACAAATACACAAATAAAGCTATTTACTACCAAAGCTCGGCAGATTTTCGCAGTGCAGCACAAAGATGCTGCACTGCGAAAAAAGGAAACCACAAAAGCAATACGTGTTTATTTACCTAAATTTTTGAATTTAATCGCAAAAACCTGTTTATAGGTAGCGTCTTTGGGCGAATAAATAGATTTGATATAGCTTTTTATCTTTTGGGTAAGGTCATATATACCTGTTTGAGGGGCATACATGATAGCATTACGGCGATTACGGGCGTTTTGCAGGGCAATATAAGTTGCCATAACATTGGTGTTTGCTTCGGCTAAGGTTTGCAAATGTGCAGTCAGTCCTTCGCGCGAAAGGCGTGCTTCACGTGGCTGATATTTTGCTTCTGCCGACACCATTGCCACTAAACGGCTAAAGCGTTCGGTTATTTGTTCATACGACTGTTGCGATGTCGATATTTGGCGAACAGTTTCGGTAGTAGCAGCAGGATTATTTGACTCTTCCGTAGGCAGTGTGGTTTTTCGTTGCGTACTTGACCCCTGAATTTTTTGGTTAATGCTCTTCACATCTTCCACAGTTTTGGCATTAGCTCCCGAAGCAATAACTGAATTAACAACTTGGGTGGAATAGCCTTTGACATCAATAAAGAGAATTTGACGATTATTAACCGCATGGGTATAATTCGTGATGGCATTGGTCACTTCTTGTATAGCAACTTTTGCATCTTGGAGAACGCTTTGCAGTTTGACCAACGAAATTTCTTCATTGCTCGGTTGATACTCCCCTCCTATTTCAGTAAGGGTTAAATTTAACCTTTCAAGGCTCGATACATTATTTGCATGACCTTGTTCAAAAATTCTTGCCATATTGACTTTGATTTAAATTTGGGTAAATGAAAGATTACTATAATTGTATAACGCACAGAAGCGTAAAAAATTATAGCAAAGATACACTATTTTTTTTGTTTCTTGTAATTTTTTGTAAATTTTTTTTATTTTTTGCCAAAATTGTTGTTTTTTTAAGTTTTTTTAACATTTGAGACATTAGTACCGCCATTATTTGTTTCAGTAAAAGCCTTAAAATAGGTAACAACGGCATTTTTGCCATTGAAAAGTAAAAGTTATGTAAAAGCACCAACATTATCTATCAAACACCCCCAATCCTGAAAGGGTGAAATGTTTATAGCAAAAACAAATGAACACAAATCAGCAAAACCTTTATACAAAAATTATACTATGAAAAAATCATTTACCATAGTAGCACTTAGTTTACTATCTTTATGTTGCTTCTGGCGATGTAGCAGCGATTCTCAGGAAGAAAAAGAAACTATTGTTGCTGTTCCTGATAGCTGTAAAGAATGGTTTAAGCATTATGATAGTTTTTTTGACGCTGTTTATCAAAAAGATACATTACCAGATGTAGTTATTATAGACACTTTTCAAAGAGCTATAGCCCATAATAAAACAATGCTTTGTGCAGATAGCCTGATTATTCGCGCTAAATTGCATAGTTTTATAGGTGCTATTTTGATGAATGCAGGCAATCATTATGAAGCTATTCCTTATTTCTCTACTGCATTATCTTATGCAGAAAGATCTTCTGCTATTAGCAAAAAATATCGTTTTACGGCTTCTGTTTACGCTAATATAATGTACTGTTATTGGCGTATTGGAGATGGACCAAGTAATATATTTTTTGGAAAAAAAGCTATTGATTTGTTTAGGCAAAGCGGAGATTCTATTAATTTATCTACTGTTATGACTTGGTATGCCGATGCTTTGGCAGACATTGACTCTAACCGTTTAGCAAGAGTTTATTTCGATTCTGCTTTGTTATATAATCCACATAATACAGAAGCAGCCACACAAGCCAGCAAATTTATTAATGATCTGTTACAATATCCCGAAGGAGAAAATACTGATTCGTTAGAAAAATACCTTGCTAATTATATAGCAATAGCCCAAAAAATAGTAGAAGAACCCACCGAAAACGCTGAACTGTACCACACATTAGGCAAAGTAGCATTGCAAAAAGGGGAATTTAAAAAAGCACAAGACTATTTTAATCGTGCAAAAACTTTTGCTCGTGCATTACCACCCACTAATCCCGACCGTATTAAAATAGACATTATGCTCGGTAAAGTTCATTTTGCAAAAAAGGAGCTAAATGCTGCCGACCAAAGTTTTCAAACCGCCATCAATGCTTTTTTTCCTAAACAAGCTCCTCTTGCTAATAATGTTTTTCCTGATTTGACCAATGCACCCATCAATTTGTGGTTATTAGAAGCCATGATAGAAAGAGTAAACATTTTAGACCAACAAGGAACAGCAGATACAACTATATATAACCAACTCACCCAATATATCCACCGTTTGCAGTCTTTGTATTTCTCCGAAGGTGCTGTGCATGATTTAGTGAATAATGCTTATAAAGTATATGAAGGAGCTATTCGAACTGCTTTGAAATATGGCGATAATGAAAAAGCCTTTCAATATGCCGAGCAAGCTAAGGGTGTGGTATATCGCAGTTTTTTGGAGCATCGCAATAATTTGCACTATGCTGGCGTGCCAGATTCTTTGTTAGCAAAAGAAAAACAATTATCCCTCAATATCTATCAACTCTCCCTGCCCGATGCCACTGCCACTACTCCCAATGGACAAACACGTGAGCAAGCATTATCAAAAGCACAATACGAAAAACAACAATTAGAGGCTAATTTTGAGAAAAATTACCCTCATTATTACGACCTAAAATACCGTCCTTTTTCTCCAAAATTCAAAGATATTGCCGCTCGGCTATCTGACAAACAAGCCTTAATTAGTTATTTTTTCGGAAAAGACACTTTATATACTTTTGTTGTCACCCAACAACACACCAAATTGTATACCGAAAGTATAAATGCTGATTTTATTACTGACTTGGGCAATTTTATTACTGCTATCGAAACTGATGCGGATAGTGCTATATATTTAAATGAAAGTCACCATTTTTACCAAAAATTATTGGGCAAAGCCGAACAAACTTTGCAACAAGACAACATAGAACGCTTAGTTATTGTGCCTGATGGTGTGCTTTGTCTATTGTCTTTTGATGTATTATTAACTACACCTTATGCAGTTAATAATACAAATGATGCCCAAAGGCTTATAATACCTTATCTCATCAAAAAATACGCTATTGCTTATCAATATACCGTTAGCGGTTTATTAGACGAAAGCTATACTTGGAAAAATAGTAATGCTGGTGGTTTAGGTAATAATTTTTATTCAAATGGAGGTAAGTTATATGAAGCAGAAAAAGAGGCTAAAGATGTAGTGGGTTTATTAGGAGGAAAAGACTATCTAAATAATGAAGCTACCTATCAAAACATGCTAAGTTGCGCTAAAAAATATGGCGTATTACACTTGGCTATGCACGGCGGTGCTGATCGTGAACAACCTCTAAACTCTTATTTAATATTGTCTGATGGCAAAGGTGGTGAAGATATTTTGTATGCACGGCGCATTTATGGCGAATCTTTTGACGTAGGTTTAGCTTTTTTCAGTGCTTGTGAAAGTGGAGCAGGAAGAGTTGTTCGTGGCGAAGGAGTGATTAGCATGGCGCGAGCTTTCTCTTTTGCTGGTTGCCGAAGTCTTGTTTTATCTTTATGGACGTTAGATGATATTACAGCACGTAACATAACTAAGTATTTTTATGAGAATATAAATCAAGGAATGCCCAAAGATGTTGCTTTACAACAAGCCAAATTAATGAATTTAGATACTATTACTGCTGAAAAACATATTCCTCGTTATTGGGCTTCTCTTGCTTTGGTTGGCAATGCAGACCCTATTCCAACTACAGGCGTTTTTGGCAGGGTTAGTACTTGGTTAGGTTTATTTGCTATTGGTAGTTTAGGTTTGTATTCTTGGAGAAAAAGAAAGAAAAAATAATTTTTTGATAAAGCTGTAGCCATAATATATCCCGCAGTAAACAAATAGTATTGTTTACTGCGGGATTTTTTTTGTTTATTTTTGGCATATTATACATCCATCAAATTTGTGCCGTTGAATGGTGAAAGCTACGAAAACAACGTTTTTATTTCAATAAAAGCACCAACATTATTCATCAAACACCCCCAACCCTGAAAGGGTGAAACGTTTATAGCAAATCCAAATGACCAGATATTTTAAAAACCCCGAAGGGGTGATATTGTATCGTTTAATGTATTTGTGTCACCCTTTCAGGGTTTTTGTGAAAATGGGGCTGTTGTTGTTTTCTATAAACTTGTCACCCCGTTGGGGTTTATTTTTATTGTTTTTGGTGTAGGCGTAAATTAGGTAGCAACGGTATTTATACC
>JAEUUX010000071.1 GCA_016787295.1 Chitinophagales bacterium | reverse complement strand
GGGTTTTAAAAATACTGTTGCTTGCCTTTTGCTACAAACATTTCACCCTTTCAGGGTTATTTTGGATTAATGAATGGTTTGATTATGCTGTACAACACCCAAAAACGCTCATTAACAATTAACAATTAACAATTAACAATTAACAATTAACAATTGAAATTCCCCCATTGACAATTAACCATTAACAATTAACAATTAACAATTGCCCCATGCAACCTTTTTTGATTTTATTGCGTCATGTTAATAAAATTCTTCTGAAAAAAAACAATATCGCACAATAATACAAAAACCTTTGCGTTTTACACCGAAAATACATTGACAATTAACAATTAACAATTAACAATTAAATTACTGCCCGACACACCCATTGACAATTAACAATTAACAATTAACAATTAAATTACTGCCCGACGCACCCATTGACAATTAACCATTAACAATTAACAATTGTCTTATATGCACGACACAATTTTTTCGCGCACAACATCACATTGATGTTGTTGATTTGATGGCATGAATAGTACTTACCCGCTCTACTACCGCACCTGAACTAATTTTTTGAAACATTTTTTAAACTTTCTTAATTAACAATGGGCAAAGTTCGAAAATCTTTCGATCACCAGAACGACACACAACTATTGGCGATGGGAGAAAAAATAGAAAGCTGTATTCCCAACTCGCCTTTATTCGACAACATTTATCCTGCTGTTGAGATATTTAAAACGAACCTCAATAAATACAGGGTAAAATTAGCCGCAGCAGCCGATGGTGGCAAATTGGCAGTTACTGCCAAAAACGAAGCCCGCAAGGAATTAATACATTCTCTTCTACTGTGGGCAAGTTACATCGAAGACCATGCCGACAGTAACGACTCGAGCATTCTGGCAACAGGTTTTGAATTGGCAAAAAAACCTATCCAAGGCACAGCTCCCAACATACCCGAAAATGTTCGCCTATCGGACGGCAAATTGACCGGCGAGGCGGTGGTACGCTGCAAAGGTGTTGATAATGCCACTGCTTACGAAATTCGTTGGAAAAAAGAAGGCGACGAAATGTGGCAAGCAATCGAGTTGGTTTTTAAAGTAACCACAAGTCTACATGGCATTACACCCGGCACAGTGATTTGGGTGCAAATGAGAGCCATCAACACCCACGGTACCAGCAATTGGAGCGACCCTGCTACGATGATGGTGCGATAGTTGGCTATCTTTTTGTGGCGAGTCTGGACACACACAAAAAAAACCGCTACGGCTTTGGGCTGTGGCGGTTTTTTTGTGGAGCTAATCCTTGGAGGAGAACTTCCGGAGGTTCTGGGTTTTATTTTTTTATTGCGGAATAAAAAAACACAGCGCCAATGATTACAAGTCGGCTTCGTTCACCTCCATAATTTTGAACAATGCCTTGAGCAAGCCGATTTTTAAAGGTGTATTACCTTACATCTATCGCCCAAAAACCTTCAATGGTTTTGACTTGTGTCATGCAGCCCAAGCCTTCGGGGATTTTGAACTTCCGAAATTTTTTTTTTTAACGAATGAGGGGACAAACACGGAAAAAGAGAAGGATACTTCATAAAGTACTTGTTCTTATTGGTATATTCGCCAATTTGACGTACCTTTGTGCCAAATTTAGCCGATAAAACTGTATGTATCCAACCCTGTCCGATTTAATTGCAGACCTAACGGGCATTTATATCCCCTTGCCCATCTATACTTTTGGTTTTTTCATGGCACTATCCTTCTTGGTAGGTGCTTGGTTGTTGCATTACCACTTCACACGTTTAGAGGGAGAAGGTCGCCTATTGCCTACCCACGAAAAACACATCATTGGCAAACCTGCTTCTGTGTGGGGTATTGTGAGCAATGCCATTGTGGGTTTCATTTTGGGCTACAAAGGTGCTTATGCCTTGTTGCATTGGACTGCGTTTAGCCAACATCCACAGGACTTTTTGGTCAATGGCACAGGTAGTTGGGTAGGTGGCATTGTCTTTGCACTGGTGCTGGCAGCCTTGCACTATTACGAAAAAAGGAAAGCCCAATTGCCCGAACCTTTGGAGGTGGAACAAACCATTTATCCACACGAGCGCGTCGGCGACATCATCGTTATTGCTGCGCTAACAGGTATCATCGGCGCAAAAATTTTTACTTGGATAGAAGACATCGACTCTTTCCTTGCCGACCCTATTGGGGCGCTGCTGTCTTTTAGCGGTTTGACGTTCTATGGTGGTTTGATTGTGGCTGCCTTGAGTTTGATGTGGTATGCCCGCAAAAAAAACATACACATTGGACATTTGGTAGATAGTGCTGCCACCGTTTTGATTTTGGGTTACGGCATTGGACGTTTGGGTTGCCATTTTTCGGGCGACGGCGACTGGGGTATTGTCAATACTGCTCCGCCACCGTTTGCTATGCCCGCTTGGTTGTGGTCCTATACTTATCCACACAACGTCAATAGAGAAGGTGTTCCTATTCCCGACTGTGTAGGCAACTACTGTATGCAACTGCCCGAAGGTGTTTATCCCACATCGGTCTATGAATTTCTGATGGCGTTTTGCATCTTTTTGTTCTTGTTTTTCTTAACGAAACGTTTGCGAACGCCCGGCTTGGTGTTTGCGGTCTATCTGATTCTCAACGGTTTGGAGCGTTTTTCCATCGAATTTGTTCGTCACAACGACCTATATAATGTGTTGGGAGTTATGCTGTCGCAAGCCCAAATCATTGCTATCGGACTCATGACCATTGGCACTATTTTATTGGTGGTATTGTTGCAACGAAGAAAAACAGCCGTTCAATAGTTTATTTTTTGTTCACCCTATATCAAACATCGCCATGAAAAAAACACCGCTTTTAGGACTTATCATCTTGTCCTTGTTGTTATCGTGTCAAAAGGAAACGGACTCTACTTCCGAACGTACCAAAAAATTGATGGGTAGCGTTTGGCAAATTAGCGGTGCAAGCATAGACCCGCCGCTATATAGTTCGCTTTTGGGCAGCACCACCAACGACTATTTCACCTATTTTGTGCGCGACTGTGTGTATGACAATTTGATACGCTTTTTACCCAACAATATCAGACAAACCGACGAAGCCGACCTTAAATGCGACCCTAATGACCCGCAAACTTTTGAGGACTATTGGCAATTGAGCTTAGACGAAGCCTTTATCCAAACCGCTGCTGCCGACAGTACTGTTTTTATCAACTATGAAATAAAAACCCTCACCAACTATACCTTAGAGGTGAGCTATATCCAAAATTTTAATAACAACGACCACCTTATTGAGGCTCGTTACCATGCTAAGTAATCAGCTTGTCATTAGATCCAATAAACACACATCGATTCTTCCCAAATTTAAGCATGATAAAAGCACGACCATTCCTCAAATGGGTAGGAGGCAAAAGCCAATTATTAGAACAATTTGAAAACTATTATCCACAAGAACTCCGAAAAGGGCTTATCGACAGTTATGTAGAGCCTTTTTTAGGTGGTGGAGCTTTGTTTTTTCAACTTTCACAACGTTACAAAATAACTAAGGCTTATCTATCCGACCTCAACAAAGACTTAGTGTTGACCTATCAGGTTATTCAGCAACGTCCTGATGAATTATTAGATTTCCTACTTACAGACCTATTAGTCCAACAGCTAGTTTTACTACCTATACAGGAATACCATTTACTGATAAAGAACAGTTGCAATTGGCACATTTTTTTAAAAAATTAGATACCGAAAAAGGTGCCAAACTAATGCTTTCTAACTCTGACCCCACCAACGAAAATCCCAAAGATGATTTTTTCGAGAAAGCTTTTGCAGGATATCATATTGTCAAAGTTTCGGCAAATAGAGCTATTAATTGTGAAGGCGAAAGGCGCGGAAAAATCAGCGAACTTTTAATTGTTAATTATCCTGATAAACAATAACACCCCTTATCCCATTTTCTATAACATCCACTTCGCATTCCCCAAAACAAGCCTTAGACATGACAGTTCTTAGAAAAATCCCTTTATTGACGTGGGCATTCTTGATTGCCTTTTTGCTCACCAATTGCCAAAAAGAAATTACCGTCGACCTGCCCGACCCCGTCGAGAAAATTGTAGTGGAAGGCAGCATTGAAACCGGCTCGCCGCCTTTTGTCATTCTCAACCGCAACTATCCCTACTTTGGGCAGTTCAATGTAGATTTATATAGCACCGGTTTTGTGCGTGATGCGGTAGTGAAAGTTTCCGATGGCAGCAACACCGTCACCCTCACCGAATTGTGCTGGTCGGAATTGACCGATGTACAAAAAGATTTTTTTGCTGCCCAATTTGGAGCCACGCTACCCGACAGCCTGCCTGCCAACTTCGATTTTTGTCTATATACCCTTTTCGCTCCAACCATGGTGGGACAAGCCGGCAAAAACTATACCTTAGACATCACCACCACCGACGGACAACACCTCACCGCCAACACCACCATTCCTATGCCTGTGCCGTTGGACTCCGTTTGGGTACAACCACACAACAATCCCGAATTTGCTGACACCTTGCGCCGCCTTTGGACACAACTCACCGACCCCGACACTTTGGGTAACTATTACCGCTATTATACCCAACGCAACAACGAGCCGCTGTATCCAGGATTAAGGTCTGTTTTTGATGATTTGGTGATTAACGGCAAACAGTTCTATTTTCCTTTGGATAAAGCACAACCCCAAAGTGCCGATTTTGACATAGACACCTACGGTTATTTTCATACCCAAGATACCCTACGCCTCAAATGGGTAACAGTAGACAAAAAAACGTATGACTTTTGGCGTAGCCTTGAGTTTAGTGCTAGTTCTGGTGGTCCTTTCAGTTCCATTGTCCAAGTAGATTTCAACATAGAAGGAGGCATGGGAGTTTGGGCAGGTTATAGCATCGGCACCGACACCACTTTTATTGTTCCTTAGATACATTGAATACAACCCACTTACCCGCAAATATGTTTTGCTTGGTGGTGGGTTGTACTTATTTCGGGCTATTTGCAGCGTAATTGTTGATTGACCATAAAAAATTTTGTTGCTAAAGATTCTATTTCGATTATTTTATCATAGTTTTGTCAAAAAAACAGTACCTTTGGGCAAAAAAATCCCCATATACCGTTTTTTCGCCCAAAAATGCAGCTTTTGTCTCCCAAATTGACATATCATAGCAGAACTGTAATAAAATGGTACAAATCTTGCTATTGTTGTAATTAGGCGTGTTTTTGTGCAATTAATCATGCTCCATACTGATTTCCAAAACCAGCCCTCTTATCAAAAAATTTTATCGTAGTATGAAGAATATCTTATCATTTAGTATTCTGTTGACCCTCTTTTTGGGACTATCTTTGGCAGCTTTAGCGCAAGATGATAATCGAACCAAAAAAGCCGATGATTTGTTTAATCAGTTTGCTTTTCCTGAAGCAGCCGAAGCCTATAAAAAATTATTGGCAAAAGATGAAAACATACCGCAAGCAAAAATAAAAATTGCGGAATGTTACCGCCTTATGAACATGCCCGTCGAGGCGGAATATTGGTACGAACAAGTAGTCGACCTTCCCGAAAGCGAACCCATTCATAAGTATTATTATGGTATGGCGCTCAAAGCCAATGGCAAATACGAGGAAGCCAAACAAGTCTTTTTGCAATACGCTCAATTGGTGCCACCCGACACACGTGGTTTGCGTCAAGTGGAAGCATGCGAACAAGCCAACTATTTTATGACCGACCCTGGCATCTATGCTCCTATATTGGCACAAGGTGTCAATTCAGAAAAAGCCGATTTCGGTCCTGCTTTCTACAACGATGGTATCGTGTTTGCCTCTGAAACAGGGGTAAAAAATCGCGACCAAATTTATCGTTGGACCGACGCGCCTTTTCTCGATCTTTTGTTTGCCAAACGCGAAGGGGACGATTACAACAAATTGGGCAAACCCGAAAACTTCAAAGGCAAAGTTAACACTTGGCTCCACGAAGGAACAGTCACATTTACCAGCGACTTCAAAACCATGTATTTTACCCGCAACAACTACAACAATGGTAAGGTGGGTTATGATACCGAAGAGATTTTGAAAACTGTTAAATTACAAATTTTTGAATCCAAAGCACAAGGTAGCGGCGGTGATAAATGGTCAGAGGTCAAACCTTTGCCCTTTAACAACGACAACTATTCTGTTGGACACCCCACTCTCTCCAAAGACGGACAAGCCCTTTATTTTGTATCGGATATGCCGGGCGGATATGGTGGCACCGACATCTATGTAAGCTACAAAAGTGGTGATAGCTGGGGACAACCCGAAAACTTGGGTCCCGAAATCAACACCGAAGGCAGCGAAATGTTTCCGTTTATCAGTAGCGATGGTACCTTGTATTTCTCCTCCGATGCTTTGCCGGGTTTGGGTAGCCTCGACATTTTTGCCTCTAAATTGTTGCCCGACGGTACGTGGAGCGCACCCGAAAACTTGCGCTATCCTGTTAATACCAATGCCGACGATTTTGCTTTTATCATCGACGAAAAAAATGAAAAAGGCTATTTTTCTTCCAACCGCACTGGCGGCAAAGGTAGCGATGACATCTATAGCTTCACCAAACTCAACAACGTGATGACAGGTGTGGTAGTAGACTGCAAAACCCAAGAACCCATCGAAGGGGCAGATGTACAACTTTTAGAAAATGAACGCGTAGTCCAAAAACGTTCTACTAATGTAAATGGCACTTTCAGTTTCCCGATTTCTCCCGGAAAAGAATATACTGTTAATGCCAGCAAAATGGGCTATCAAGAAGGTAGCCGACCTGTATCAACCGTCGGCATTACTAGCACACAAGTAGAAATCAAAATCCCTATCTGTCCCGAAGCAGAAGAAGACAGCACCAAAGTAGGTGATGGCACCGATGGTGATGGCGAAGATGGCAAAGGAGGTCCTTGTATGTTTGCCCTAAGCGGTAAGGTAACAGACCGCAAAACGCAGCGCGGCGTGGAAGGCGTATTAATTACCGTCACAAATTTGGATACCCGCCAAGAGCGCACCCTGCGCACCAATGGCAATGGCGAATATAGTATCAACTTAGATGCCAATAGCGACTATGTTGTCAATGCCAACAAAACTTATTATTTGACCGAAAACAAAAGCCTCACTACCAAAGGCAAAGACTGTAACATCGCTTCGGAACAAAGTCTAAGACAAGACTTTTCGATGGCTCCCATCGATATGAACAACCTCAACGATGGTAATCCATTAAATAACCCAATGTTAGGCGATGACTCAGGCAAACAAAGTCCTGATGGTCCAAGCGGATTTATTTTGAACCACATCTATTATGATTTTGATAAAGATGCTATTCGCGAAGATGCTCGTCCCGAATTGGATAAAGTATTAGATTTGGTGTCCATGAATCCTGGTCTACAAATTGAATTGCGCGCCCACACCGACTGTCGTGGTTCGAACGAATATAACCAAAACCTTTCTGACCGTCGTGCTAAGGCTGCTTACGAATACTTGATTAGCCGTGGCGGTGCCAATGTAAGCATCAGTTCCAATCTATCACCCAAAGGATATGGCGAAGCACAACCTGTTAACGAATGCGTAGATGGTGTGCCTTGTGCCAACGCCAAACACCAAGAAAATCGCCGCACAGAATTTGTTATCATCGGCTATAACCCCAGCGGTGCCGTGCGCAGTTTGCCCCGCTACTATTCCCGTAACGACTTTCATGTTGGTAAAGATTACTACAAAAACAGACCAGCAGGAGGTAGCAGTAATGGCAGCTATATAGCCCCCAAAACAAACCACACACCAAGTAGTAGCACTAACTCCAGTAGTAATAGTACCAACGAAGTAGAAGAAACTACCATCGAAACACCTTCTTACAAAGATACTACTAACGAGTTCACGCCCAAAGGCACTAATGCCCCTACTTTTTATGACCTCAACGATGCCGTAAAAACAATGGGCGTGAGCAAAGCCACTAATACAGGTACAGAATACAAAATTCAATTGACCTCCAGCCGAACACCCGATTTGAGCAAATATAATGCCCTCAACCAATATGGAGATTTGGTGATTGAACCCAGTTCAACAGGTTCTCAACGTGTTATTCTTGGCACTTTTACCAACAAAACACAAGCCGAAGAAGCCTTAGCCATTGTAAAAAACAAAGGTTATAGTGATGCCTTTTTAATTACTTATAAAGATGGCATTCGCGAAGGCAGATAAAAATAATTAGCCCTGCATAAAAAAACACAAGACTGTCTGATAGGATAGTCTTGTGTTTTTTTGGCAATATAACATAGTTCTACAAAAAATTAATTACCTTTGTGCCTATATTCCACCATTTGTTAGCTTTTTATCTATGATAGACCCGCACATTCGCATTATCAAATACCATAGCGACCACTACGAAGAACTCGTCTTGAGCCAACTCAATGATCTACATAGCGACCATTTTAGCGACCATTCCTATATCTATTGGATAGATGTAGTGGGGCTTCACCAAGTCGAGGCTATCCAGCAGTTAGGAAATATTTTTAACATCGATTCTTTTATCGTCACCGATATTCAACAAACCGACCAACGACCCAAATTTCAAGACTACGACCACTATATATATGTCGTAACCAAAGACTTGATTTATAAAGAACCACAAGAGAGAATTGATACCGAGCAGTTGAGTTTTTTGATGGGTGCCAATTTTATTATTTCTATTCAAGAATGGGAAGGAGATGTGTTTGAGGCAGTGCGCATACGTCTAAAAAGTTCCAAAAAACCAGAACGCAAATATGGCTGTGCCTATCTATTTTATGCTTTGTTAGATGCCATTGTAGACAATTATTTTGCTATTGTAGAAGAAGTTAATGAAGAAATCGAACGCATAGAGGACATTTTATTAGACCCCACTAATCAAACAGAAGTTATGTTAGACATACACCATCTTCGCAAACAAAGTCTGGTTCTCAAACACACCATGTTTCCTATGCGTGAGGTGATTGCCAAATTAGACCGCGAAAACTACACCCAATACAGCGATGCTACCCGCTGGCTTTTGCGCGATATTTATGAACATCTTATCGAACTTATAGAAAGTGTAGACAATTGTCGCGATGCGGTCAACGATTTGGTTGATCTACAAATGTCTGCTGTATCCAACAAACTCAACAATGTAATGAAGGTATTAACTGTCATTTCCACCATTTTCATTCCACTCACTTTCGTAGCAGGGGTCTATGGCATGAACTTCGACAATATGCCCGAACTTCATTGGCACTATGGTTACTACGCCGTTTTGTTGTTCATGTTTGCCATTGCCATAGCTTTATTCGCCTACTTTCGTCGAAAATCGTGGATTTAATTGGTTTTTTCTGATACTCAAAAATTATACATTATGTATTTTAACGACCAAACAACCGTTTATTTTGACCAACAATTTATGCCCGCCAATGATTGCAAAGTGACTGTATATGCACAAGCCTTGCACTATGGTTATGCCGTTTTTGAGGGCATCAAATCCTACAACACTGCCAAAGGAGCGCGCATATTTAAAGCCGAAGAACACTATGAACGCTTCATACTTTCTGCCCAAAAATTATCTATGCCCTGTGACTACGATGTAGATTCGTTGGTAAAAATAACCTACGAACTCCTCGAACGCAACCGCCTTACCGATGCCTACATACGCCCGCTACTATTCGCCGATATTCCCAATATGGGACTTGCCTTGCCCGAACGCTCATGCTTGTTCATCGCCGCATGGGATTGGGGCACCAACTACTTAGGCACAACCCAAAAACGCTTGGGTATATCCACCATCTGTCGCCCGAATCCCACTGCCTTCGACCTCGAAGCCAAAGCAGCGGGGCATTATGTCAATTCGATTATGGCAAGTGCGGAGGCTCGCAAACGCGGTTTTGACGAAGCCCTGCTCCTCGACACCAATGGTTATATCGCAGAAGGACCTGGTTCAAATTTTTTCTATGAAAAAGATGGACAACTCTATACCTCGCCCAAAGGTAGCATCTTGCCGGGCATTACACGTTCTGTAGTCATACAATTAGCCAAGCAAGAAGGCATTACTGTTAATGAAACTCTTTTCACTCCCGCTCAATTAGAAGGTTTAGATGGTGCTTTCTTGACTGGTACCGCCGCTGAGGTAGTCGGCGTAGCCAGCATCGACGATTATGTTTGCCAAAAATCTTATCAAGACACCATTGGCTACCGTTTAGCAGCACGTTACAGCATTCTGGTACGCGAATCATAGTACAAATATATTTCAAAATTTTGGTGTTGTTGTGTTTTGATAATAACACACATCTTTTACCACAAAAAATCGGTACGAAGTCTTTGCAATAAAGACTTTGTACCGATTTTTTCGATATCTAACTATGTTACGCACTCGCTGTCGTAAAACAGATTAACACCTTCTTTTATTCACAAGGGCCGGGCGGCATGGCGGCTATCCATTCTGTTAGTAGGCGCAAACCTGCTGTATCTACTGTGGTGCGCAATAGTTCGGGCATAGCCACGTCAGGTTGCAGGCTACCCATGCGGTAAATAACAATAGAGCGTTCGGGGTGTGCAGGTACAATGTCATAGTTCAAAGTTCCCGACCCGCCACCTGCTGCCACAGGCGATTTGCAAACACCATACGCCACAGGGTCTGTTTGCGAAAGGCTCAAATCTAAACCTGAATTATTGGCAGCACCCGCAGGGTTGTGACAACCCGCACAATTTACATCCATATAAGAACGAGCGCGATCGTTGAGGTTAGCAGCCTCATCAAAAGGATTAGGGATTTTCGGAACGGCTGCAATGTCGGGCAAACCACTCAAAATACCCCACTGTTTCCATTTCGTTAGTTGGTTAGTGGCAGTTTGGTCGTAGGCATATTGTTTGTTTAACTGCATAACCTGCGGTCCCAGTGGCACCAAATTATTGTTATAACTATGACATTCTTTACATTGATTTTTGTTGGGAATAACATAGTTAATATGTTGTTCAATGCCATTTTGGTCTATCCACGACACAGGAATTTGTTTGCCAATGACCGAAAAAGTAGCTTCGGTTTGCTCGGCGTTCCACAAATAACTATACACTTCCCAAGCCGTTTCGAGGCGTACCAACAAGCGCGTTTCTATGTGCAGATTGCCTTTTGTACTGTCGCGCAAGTCTTTGGGATAATAAAAATGTTTGATAATGACCGTTCCAACCGGAAACTCGACAACTCCTTCCGTTTTGTAGGTAGCGGATTTGCTTTCGGGCAAAAACACAAAGCGCTTTTTTGCCGCATAATTGGCAAACAAACTACCATTGAGGTCGTAGGGAAAAACCCCTTCGTTGGGCGTTATATCACTCAAATTGTCCACAAAAAATTGGTAATCTGACAGATTGGGATAGGGCAATTGTGCAGCATTGACATAAGGTAGTTCGTTGGGTGGGTGAATACCGTCGTCGGGTTGTTCATCTTTTTCGCAACCCCATTGCGGCAAAATCAACAAAGCCACCAAAATCGCGCTACATAGTAGTAAGGTTCGTTTCATATTTATTCAGGTAGGAATAATTGGGTAATTGTTGCGGCACAAAGGTAGTCAAAAAATAGTATTTGGCGCATAAATCTTGTCTAAATTTTATTGAACGATAATAAAAAAGGTGCAAAGACAAATTTTGTGGTTTGTATTTGCTGTTGATAATGCTTTGGAAGAAACATCGTATCAACAAAAAAAGCTATAGCCGAATATTCAGCTATAGCTTTTTGTTGGCATGTAACAACCTATTATGGTTTACATATTCGACTTAACTTTTTGCTCAATTTGAGATTTAGTGTCGCTTTCAACACCCACAATTTTATCTATCAATTTGCCATTTTTAAAATATAGAATAGTGGGCAATACTTTTACCTTATAGCGGTCGGCAATGGCGCGATTGCGGTCGGCATCAACTTTGGCAATAGTTACTTTGCCGCCATATTTTTTGCCCATATCCTCCACAACTGGCGAAATCATTTTGCAAGGACCGCACCAAGTTGCCCAAAAGTCGACAACCACCAAATTGGGCGAGTCCAACACCACCGATTTGAATTGACTTTCACCACTCACATTGACCACACCTTTGGGGGCGGCTGTTTGGGTGCTACTGCTGGTGGTGTTCTTAACAGGGCGCGGAGCCACACTGGGAGATGTTTTTTTGGGTGGGCTTTTATAAGCTGTTTTTTTCTTACTACTACATGCGTTTGTTCCCAACAATAAGGACAAAACGACTAACAAAATAGGTAAAGAACGAAATTTTGACATGACTTAGGCTGTATTTTGATGAAAAACAAAATCGTTATTGTTCGGCTTTGGTATTGCTTTTGAGGTATTTATCTATGCGTTGAGCAATGGCTTCTTTCAAAAACAAACCCGATAAACGGTCGATAACCTGCCCTTTACGGAAATACAAAATAGTAGGATAGGCTTTGACTTCGTAGTCTATGGTAATATATACATTGTTGTCTTTTTCGGCATTGATGCGATAAATACTCACTTGGTCTTTGTATTCATAAGCCAATTCTTCTAAAACAGGTTCTAAGGTTTTGCAAGGACCACACCAATCTGTCCAAAAATCTACAATAATTAATTTATTGTTGTTTTGCAAAATTTTGCTTTCGAAGGTCGATTGGGTAATTTGGGAAAGTGGCAAACGCGGCAAACCCGAATCTTCTCCTTCTAACATTTCGCTATTGGCAGTTTTTGTACTACTGCTTTTGCTTTTTTGCGCGCTGTTTTTCTTTCCACAACCTATTGTTGTGAAAAACAAAGCACACACACACAATACTAAGGAAAGATGCTTCATAATAACGTATGACATGTTGACTAAGAAATGGTTTAATGTGGATACTAAAAAAATGTTTTATTTGGGAAGTGAACAAAAATAGGGTGCAATATTACGCATATTCTTACAAAAAACACACCAAGACTGAGCAAGTTCGTTAAAAACTTGTTAGTCTTGGTGTATTGTAGTCACGAAAAAGGAAGAAACAACAATATAGTAAATTTTTTTTACTTTGTAAGTACTTAATAATCAGCCAATTACAAAAAAAACAACTACATTGTGTCAAAATTAAATATGTTGACGAATTTTTGCTTCTAATACATTTTTAGGCACTGCTCCTACTTGTTTGTCAACAACCTGACCATTTTTGATGAACAAAATAGTAGGGATATTGCGGACACCATATTTATGAGCAACATGTTGGTTATTGTCTACATCAACTTTTCCTATTACTGCCTTTCCTTCATATTCGTCGGCTAATTGTTCAATAATAGGAGCTATCATAAGACAAGGACCACACCAGGTAGCCCAAAAATCCACGACACACAATTTGTCGCTATCTAATACCTGATTTTGGAAATTGTTATCCGTTAGTACTAAAGCCATGGAGATATTGTTTTTAAAAAATGAAAAAAATGTTTTGTTGCTGCAAAGTTACAGCATTTTCTTGAATTACACAAATTTTGTTCCAAAGAGTTTGTTAATATTTTTGTCTGACAAAATGACCATTTACGGGATAAAAAACTGCCAATATGCGTTTCGGTGCAAAAAAATGGCAGATGAGCGATATAGATAACACAAAATGTTTGTCACCATGCACCAAGAAGCCACAAAAAATTGTACTTTTGCAGCCCAATACAACACAACAGTATTTTTTGAACAAACCTGTTAGTATTGTCTATTGTTTACCTATTTTTTTATATCGTTATTCTGTAGCTAATCTAATGTCCAAAGAAATTTTAGCCAAATACAATCTTTTAGACAAAGATGCCCAAAAAGAAGTACAGGACTTTTTGGATTTTCTGTTATTCAAAAAAAACAGAGGTATTCTATTTGACCTTGACGGTTATCGCCGCAAAATTCAAGGCGTGTCGACTTGGTCGGCAGCAGACATAGACGTATTTGACGAAAACGCAAAACTATTGAACCAATGGCAGATAGAAAAATGGTAGTAGACACGGGCGTATTTATCGAGTTTTTGCAAGCCTCCGATAAATCCCATACTACCCTCCACCAACTTCCCGACGATGCCGCTTTGGTCATATCAGCCATTACGCTATATGAACTGAATATGGCGGCTACTACGCGCGAAAAATTGCGCGACGTACAAATTCTCACCAAAGACTTGACGGTACTGCCTTTTACGGAGGACGTTGCCATCAATGCCGCCAAAATTTTCCAACACCTCAAAAGGCAAAGCAAAACCATCGAGCTGCGCGACATCTTGATTGCCGCAACAGCTATGGTCAACAGTTTGCCTATTGTGACCCTTAACCGCAAACACTACGAGCGCATAGAGGGTCTACAACTAATGTAGCAGCACACGCAACAAACATGGCACAAAATTTCCAATTAGTGGTCATTGGTGGCGGAGCAGCGGGCTTTTTTGCGGCTATCAACTATGCCTTATTACAGCCCACACACCAAGTTGTCATCATCGAAAAAACCAATCGGGTACTGGACAAAGTGCGCATTTCGGGTGGCGGGCGTTGCAATGTGACCCACGCCTGCTTTGTCCCGCGCGAATTAGTCAAACATTACCCCCGCGGCGAGCGCGAATTGTTGTCTGCCTTCAGCCGTTTTCAGCCTGCCGACACAATGGCATGGTTCGCCGAACGCAGCGTAGACCTGAAAATAGAAGCCGATGGCAGAATGTTTCCTACCTCCGACAATTCACAAACCATTGTGGATTGCCTCTACCAAGCGGCTTTGCAAGCAGGTATAAAAGTATGGTATAAATATGCCGTCGAACAGCTACAGCCAACAGAGTCGGGACAGTGGCAGGTCAAAATGACACAAAACACCCATTTACTCGCCGATAAAGTGTTTTTTGCCACAGGCAGTAGCCAGTCCGCTTGGCAAATATTGCAACAGTTAGGACACAACATCGAAAAACCTGTGCCATCGCTGTTCACTTTTCGTCTCAACGACCCTTTGTTAAGCGATTTAGCAGGCTTAAGCGTACCGTTCGTACAAATCAAATTGGCAGATTCTAAACTACAAAGCATGGGAGCATTGTTGGTCACACATTGGGGCTTGAGCGGTCCCGCTGTGTTGCGGCTTTCGGCTTGGGGTGCTTTAGTTTTGCACGAAAGACACTATCAAACCACCATTTTCGTCAATTGGACAGGCAGTTACGACACAGTCGACTCGTGCTATGATGCCCTTTCTGATTTGCGTCAAGACGAAGATTACAAACGCAAACAAACTGCCAACACACCACAATTTAGTATCCCTCTGCGCCTGTGGAAACGGCTCATGGGTGAGTTTTCCGCGCTACAATGGGCTGCTTTGAGCAACAAACAGCTACTGCAAATCGCACAACGTTTAGTAGCTTATCCGCTACAAATGGTGGGCAAAGGTGTGTTCAAAGATGAGTTTGTCACTTGCGGTGGCATATCGCTCAAAGAAGTGGATTTTAAGACAATGCAAAGCAAACATTTTTCCAATATTTATTTTGGTGGAGAATGCTTGAATATAGATGCTATCACGGGCGGTTTCAACTTTCAAGCCGCTTGGACAACCGCTTGGATTGCCGCCCAAGCGATGGCAGCCACATAAGATACTTGCATATTTTTTGGGCGTTCCCCTGCGGGTCGGGCTGCTACGGGCTTCGCTACGCTTGGTGCTGCGTTGCTCTCCGCACTGGCTAACGCCACCCTCCGCATCCCTAACGCGCTTCGCCATTCACACTTTTGTACCCATTACTTTTTTGTGGCGGCTAACGCCCCACCCAACATCAAAACCACTTATCAAACTCCCAAACACCAAGCTTTTTTATCACACCCGCACCCAAATACACCAACTATCGCATTTATTCCGTAACTTTGCACTTTTCAAAACACTCCCAAATTCCACTAAACCTTTTCCTCATTCTTCCATCTAATTAAACAACAAAAATGGCTTGTACCAATTGTAGCAGCGACAAAAATGGCAATACAGCAGGCAAAGTGGCGGGCTGTCGCAGCAATGGCGGTTGTCAGACGGGCGGTTGCAACCGCATGAACGTCTATGACTGGCTATCCGACCTACCATTTTCTGCCCACAACGACAATTTCAAAATCACAGAAGTTAGCTTCAGTCAAGGTAGTCGAAAAACATTTTTCCGCAACCTCAACAACATCGACTGCCATACAGGTGACATGGTGCTCGTCGAAGCCGCCACAGGCTACGACATTGGACGCGTGAGTCTCAGCGGCGAATTGGTGCGTTTACAGATGAAAAAACACCACATTCCACTCGATGCCGACCTGCCTCGCATTATCCGCCGCGCCACTGAGCGCGACCTCGACAAATGGGAGCAAGTCAAACAACAATCCCACGAAACTATGCTTACTGCCCGCGTTATTGCCGCCTCGCTCAACTTAGACATGAAAATTGGCGATGTCGAATATCAAGGCGATGGCAGAAAAGCTACCTTCTACTATACCGCCGACGACCGTGTCGACTTCCGCGAACTCATCAAAGTCTTCGCCAAAGAATTTCGCATCAAGATAGAAATGCGCCAAATCGGAGCACGACAAGAAGCCGCTCGCATTGGTGGCATAGGCACTTGCGGGCGCGAATTATGCTGTTCGTCATGGCTCACCGAATTCAAATCCGTTTCCACATTAGCAGCCCGCTATCAAAACCTCGCCATCAACCAATCCAAATTATCAGGACAATGCGGACGACTCAAATGTTGTCTCAACTACGAATTAGATACCTATTTAGACGCACTTGTCGAGTTTCCTACACAAGCCGATACCATACAAACCCTCAAAGGAACAGCACGCCTCATCAAAACCGATATTTTTAAACGTTTGATGTGGTATGCCTTGCCCTCCTCCTCCCCTGTTCCGCTCAACACACAACGCGTCAAAGAGATTTTGCGCATGAACAAACGCGGCGAAATGCCCGAAGACCTCGCCTCCGAAGCAGCCACTATCACCACCCGCACATCTATCACACAAGTAGGTTTTCACACGGGCGTAGGCGAAATCAAACTCGAGGAATTAGACCCCAACATCGGCAAACGCAAACGCAAAAAGAAAAAAAACAAAGACAAAGCCAAAATCAGTAACGAATCTCCCAAAGACATTACGATGGCACCTCCCCCACCGATTCCTGCCAACGAACACGCCGCAAAACCAATCAAAGAAAACACTAAACCCAAAGATGCTACCAAAGACAAAAACACGGCTAAACCGCAAAAAATCCACCGCAAACAACCTCCTAAATCCGATAACAAGCCCTAAGTAACGCATGAAACAACCCAGTGTCCATCACCACTCTTTGTTTGCACCTACCATATTTCACCGCTCCGTTACATTGCTTTTCCTAATCTTACTTATATTGGGCGGTGGTTGCAGCCCAAATAAGATTTTTGAAGACAATTATGATATTCCACAACAAAAGTGGGAATATACCCAAAAAGCCAACTTCGAAGTAGCCATCACCGATACCATACAACGATACGATGTCTATCTCAATTTGCGCCACACCGAAGCCTATCCCTACAAAAATTTGTGGGTCATTATCCACACCACTTTTCCCGATGGCAAAACCCAAGACCGTCGTGTCGAAGTTCCATTAGCCGACTCCAAAGGAAAATGGTTTGGGAAAGGTCGTAGTGTTATCAATCAACAAATCCAAATACAATCCAACGCCATTTTTCCAAAAGTTGGCAAATACCAATTTGCCATCGAGCAAAATATGCGCACCAACCCCTTAGAGCATGTTCTTTCTGTAGGGATTGGCATCGAAAAAACAGCCAACACCCCCAAAACCTCTCTCCGTACTCCCACTCCGCTCGTTCTTTCGTACCACCTTTAGACCTACATCTTTTGTTGTACCATGCTATTTGCTGTCATCAAAATTGGTTTTTTAGAGATTAGTATCGGCGATATATTGGATATATTGCTGGTAGGATTATTATTTTTCCAACTCTACAAAATACTGAGAGGCACCTTAGCTTTCAACATTTTCTTGGGCGTAGTGGTGTTATACGTAGCTTGGTGGGTTGTGAGCCTTTTAGAAATGAAAATGCTATCGAGCATTTTAGGACAATTCATGCAGTCAGGTTTTATCATGTTGGTCATTGTATTTCAGGCAGAAATTAGGCGTTTTCTATTCTACATCGGACGCGGCAGTAGCTTTGGCATTGGCAAAGAACGAATATGGGAACGACTACTCAACCGCAACCAACATGCCAAAGAACAAAAAACCCAACTCCGCAACGAAATCATTAAAGCCCTCACCCAAATGGCTTCTGTCAAAACAGGTGCTTTACTCGTCATCACAGATTCATCAGAACGCAATTTTTTTGCCAACACAGGTGTCACCATCGATGGACAAGTATCTGCCAAACTCATCGAAAGTATTTTTGACAAAGGCAGTCCGTTACATGACGGAGCAATGGTTATTTCGGACTATAAAATCTGGGCAGCAGGTTGTGTTTTACCCGTTTCGGAAAACCCCGACCTCCCTAAACGCATTGGTATGCGCCATCGCGCCGCTGTAGGAATCACCGAACAAATCGACGTAGATGTCATTATCGTATCAGAGGAAACAGGCAAAATTTCCCATGCTAAAAAAGGACAGCTTACCCTTGGACTAAACGCTACAAATCTCATCAGCCTCTTAGATACCATTTTTGAAATCGCATAAATAATCACCATTTTTGGGGCGTTCCCCCGATGGGGTCGTGCTGTTACAGGCTTCGCTGCCGCTACGGTGCTTCGACAAGCTACGCACTGGGCTAACGCCCACCTTACACATCACTAACGCAGCTTCGCACGCTGTCAAAATACTCCTTTCAAAAAAATAGTAGTGTTCTATTTTATCTATTTTGTCGGAAAAAAGCTGTTTTTGCCGTAAAAAATAACGATATTTTTGTTCGAATGGCGAAGCGCGTTAGGGATGCGGAGAGCAACGTAGCACCGAGCGTAGCGAAGCCCGTAGCAGCCCGACCCGCAGGGAAACGCCCAAAAAAATCAATGTGTTATTAGTAGCCTCAAAAGTCAATTTTATCTTAATTTTAAACAAAAAATTATTTATAAACACTTGATATTCCATGTTTTATAAATAAAAAACTACAATAAGATAATTTTCATGACTTTCAGAGGCTACTTTTTCTTGTTTTGTTGAACTAATTCATTTTGTTTAGTCCCCCATATTACTGCTATTCAATCCAATACTTCTACATATAATAACAAAATCCCTCCCTGCCCAAAAGGACAAGGAGGGATTTTTGTTATCTATTGATAACAGCAAACAACTAACGAGCTATGATTAGTTTTTCATATTTCGTCGTGTTATTGTCTGTTATCAACTGCACTACATACATACCACTTGGCAATCCTTCGCCACGGAATGGTAAGTTGTAGAGTGTTTTATCATTTACCTTGCCGTTAAACAAAGTGTTTACCAATTTACCATCAGCAGCATATACTAATACTTTCGCAGTAGTGCTACCTTCGGTCATAAAGCTAATCATCGTTTGTTCTGCAAACGGATTAGGTTGTACTGTCATCATACTGCTTTGCAACTTGGTACGTCCACGTGTGCCGAGTGGTACCCAATACCAACCTTCGGTCATTTGGTCGCCACAAGTCACAGTCACAGCATACCAACCGCTTGGCAAGCCTTCTATGGTATAGTTACCGCCACCTGTTTCGGTGAAAGTACCATTGGCAGTAGCAGTTAACCCACTACCGTCCCATTCAGCAGGACCATACCATTCGTAAGTATAAATACCTCCACAATCACCGCCAGTTATGGTCAAATCAATGCTACCATCAGCACCATTGATATCTGAACAACTATGCGTTTCGAAAGCATCAATATCTAAGATAACGTTAGTACCATTGCCAAAGTCGTTGGTACTGATAATTTGGTTACTTGCACAACCACTAATATCAGTTATCGTTACATTCCATTGTGCATCATCGGTATAGTATATAGTAATTGTAGCTCCCGGCATGGTCGAGCCATCGCCATTGGCATCTACATCACCATATACAATATCATAACGAACATAACCTGTATTATCCCAAGTGAAGTCATAAGGCAATGTACCACCTTCCACAACAATTACATCAGTATTGTACTCAAATGGAGATATACCACCATTGTTACCTTCTTGTGTATTGCTTGTAACTTCAAACATTGGTGGAGGAGGTATAATTGTTGCTAACTCGCTACCTGTAGATAAATCATAACAGCTACCAGTGATACCTGATACGTTGCTACCAACTGCTGGTGGATTTGGTCCGCCACTTGGCGTTTTAACCGTATAAGCATATACCAAGTAAGTATTACCACCTACAGATGTTGTAGTAAAGGTTGCATTTGGACCCGCTTGCACTTCTAAGATAGTACCATTTTCGTCGGTCAACAATAAGTAATTACTATAACCAGTGCTATTGTTGAACACACCTGAAGCGCTAATTTGCTCACCAACACAATTACCACTGCTCACGCTCACTACTCCTACGCTCGCTTGGCAAGTAACACAACTTACAGTCACGTTAGCTGTACCTGTACAATCTGCACTATTAGTCACAGTTACCACGTAACTACCATTCGGAACATTTGGAAATACATTAGAACTTTGGATAGTACCGTTCCAATTGTATGTAAAGCCAGAACCGCCTGTTGCTGTAATAGTGATGATACCACCTGTAGCTGGATCACAACTTGCAATAGCACTTACGGTAGGTTTAGGACTAACCACCACATTCGTAGAGGCTACACTTGTACAACCATTGCTATAAGTTACCGTTACCGTATAGATACCTGCTTTGGCAGGAGTAACATTCACAATAGTTGGATTTTGGAGTGCTGACCCGCCCGCAGGACCATTCCAAGAGTAAGTGGCTGTTACACCAGTAGGTAAGTTCGGATTCGCGCTTAAAGTTACTGAAGTACCAGAACATACAGGACCACTATTGCTTGCAACAGCAGTAGGACAAGCATTACAGTTCACAGTCACAGAAATAATGCGAACACAGCCTGTTACATTGTCACGAACATATATCGTATGATTACCATTAGTTATGCCAGTGACTACGTTACTGTTGCCATAGATTATACCATTCAAAGAATACTGAACACCGTTACTTACAGGGTTGCTGTTTGCTGTTACTGTAATTGTTCCAGTCGTTCCGTTACATGCTACTGATGCAGTAGCCGTTGGCAATTGGTTAACTACTATGGTTGTAGATGCTGTTGCTACACAACCATTGCTATACGTTACTTGTACGGTATAAGTACCTGCTTTATTGATAGTCGCCAAACCTAAGTTTGGGTTCTGTGCTGTGGAGGTAGCAGTAGAACCTTGTTTTGTCCATAAGTAGGTCGCTGTTACACCCAAAGGTAAATTTGGGTTCACACTCAAACTGATGGGTTGTCCCACACATGCAGGACTACCATTGCTGGAGGCTACTGGAACAGGACAAGCAACCACACAATTTACATTGACTGTTGTTGTGGTAACACAACCTGATACTAAGTCACTAACAGCAATATTATAATCACCGTTACTTAAACCGCTAAATACTCCTGTACCTGTTGCGTATGCACCACCGTTGAAAGAGTATGCTACACCACTATTAGATGGAATAGATTGGGCGTTCATGGTAATAGTACCAACGGATCCATTACATGTCACAACAGGATCAATAAGTGGCTTGCCATCTACTTTAACATTAGTTTGTCCAGTTCGTGTGCAACCATTAGCAAATGTAACAGTTACTGTATAGATACCTGCATCAACTAATTGTAAGTTATTTAAATCAGCAGTTATTAAATCTTGACCCGTACTTACAAAGCTACCAGAGAGACTGTAACTATTTGGACCACTCCATGAGTAGTTAACCGTTTCGCCTACATTGGCATAAGTACCAAAGCCAATGGTTATAGTACCATCTTCACAAGCAGGACCGTCGTTATTAGTAGGCATTGGTGTTTGAGTAACCACAATTGAGGTACTAATAACACAATTATTATTGTCTGTTACTGTTACAGTATACGTACTTGCAGTAAGTCCTGAATTATCTTGACTCGTCTCACCATTTGACCAAACATAACTATAAGGTCCTTTACCGCCAGTTACAGTTAAGTCAATCGCTCCATCACTACAAATTTCAGGTGTTACTGTGCTTGACAATGCAAGTAAAGCTGGCTCACCAACAGTGCCAAAGAATAATACTGAACAACCAGCACCATCTGTTACAGTCAAATCATAATCACCTGCTGACAAATTACTCAAATCCTGAGTAGTTTCACCATTTGACCACAAGTAGCTGTATGGTGTTGTACCACCTACAACAGTTACATCAATAGCACCAGTATTACCTCCATTACATGCTACATCGGTAATACCATTTACACCCAAATTAACTGCTAAACCACTTGGTGTAGTTACTTGAGCAGAGGCTGATGTGCTACAACCGTTAGCATCAGAAACGATTACAAAGTATGTACCTGCTGCTACATTACTCAAATCTTGAGTAGTAGCACCATTGCTCCATAAGTAGCCATAACTTCCTGTACCGCCATTTACACTAATGTTAATAGCGCCATTGGTGCTACCACAAGTAGCAGGGCTTGTGCTATCAACTGTAATACCGATACGTATAGGTTCATTAACTGTTTGCGTTAAGACTACAGTACAACTAGTGTTGCCTGCATCTGTAATAGTTAAGGTATAAGTACCTGCCACTACACTGCTAAGGTCTTGAGTTGTAGCACCATTTGACCAAGCATAGGTATAGCTACCAGTACCACCACTAACATTCACATTGATACTACCAGAGCCACCATTACACAAAGCATCGGTAACAGTTGCGTCGGCATTCAATGTTGCAATAGCATTAATAGTCACACTAGCGATAGAAGTACAACCGTTAGCACCAGTTGTGGTTACACTATAAGTACCACCACTTGTTACGTTAATCGTTGAAGACGTTTCGCTTGTTGACCATAAAATGATACCTGCGGTGCTTACTGTCAAGTCTACACTTGTGGTAATACAATCTAATGTCGTACCATCAGGAGTAGAAATACTTGCTCCCGGAGGTGTCGTATTGGTACTAACATTTACAACATCAGAAGCCGTACAACCATTGGCGGTATTAGTCACTACAACCGTATAGTTGCCGTTTTGTGTGATATTAGTCAATGGATTTGCAGTACTAGTGAAACCGCTTGGTGTTGTCCAAGTATAGGTTACACCTACTGTTGTGCTACTGGCTGTCAAGCTAGTGCTTGTAGTAGTACAATTCAATACTACATCAGCACCGGCACTTACATTCGCAGGAGCGGTTGTGTTAGCAACTACTGTTACTGTGCTAGTTGATGAACAAGCACCATTAGTCACTACAACACTATAGTCGCCCGCAGCATCGACCGTTGGCGTAGCTGTAGCAGCGCCAGAAACGATATTTCCACCATTGCTTGCCGTCCAGCTATAAGTACTTGCTCCAATAGCCGTTGCACTCAATTGGGTGCTGGTAGTGGTACAAGTCAAAGTGGCAGGCGTGGCAATGCTTACGCTTATATTATTTGTACTAGTCACGTTAATGCTAGTACTTGATGTACAACCATTGCTAGCCGTTACTACCACAGTGTAGTCACCTGCTTGGGTAGCATTGATATTGGCAGTTGTAGCGGTTGTACCATCAGGACGCGTCCAAACAACGCTACTACCACTTGTTGGGAAATAACTCGCTACCAAACTCACACTGCTTACAGAACAGCTAAGTGCCGTACCTTGCGGAGTAGATACCAATAAGAATGGTTGGCTGATGTCTTGTGTCACTACTACACTTGCAGTAGCCGTACAAGTATTCGGTGCTGTACCACTTGTAACAGTAACAACATAGGTACCAACTGCATTAACAGTTGCTTGGTTGGTGCTACCACCTGAAACAATGCCAGGTCCAGACCAACTATAACTCACTGCTCCCGCAGGACCTGCGGTCAAGACCACTTCGCCATTATTGGCACAAGTGATAATAGGGTTAGCAGGTGTAATACTTGCTGTTGGATTAAGTACATTAACACTTGCACTTGTTGTTGCACGACAGCCATTGCTATCCGTTACAGTCAGAGTATAGCTTGTTGTTGTACTTGGAGAAACCGTAATACTACTAGTTGTTGCACCAGTTGACCAAGCATAAGCGCTAAAGCCTTGAGTATTACTCAAAGTAGCTGTTCCACTAGGGCAGATGGTTACATCAGCTACAGTAGGTATTGGTAAATCGTTGACAGTCACTTCGGTAGTGGCAGTAGCACTACAGCCATTGCTGCTTGTTACGGTAACGGTATAGGTAGTAGTTGCACTTGGAGTTTCGGTATCGACAGAACTTGTTGGACCATGTTCCCATGCATAGCTCACACCACCATTGGCGATTAACAATACGTCGTCTCCCGCACATATCGGTCCTGTATTGCTTGCAGTAGCAGGAGGTGCTGGGTTGATATAGATATTGCCATACGTTGCATCTAAACAAGTAGAAGTTTGTGTTAAGCCAATAGCATTCACGTTAGAACCTGCTGCTGTACCTGTTAATGGACCATCTGCCACACGGTAGATGATTTCATACATACGATAAGTACCATCAGCTAAACCGCTATAGGTAAAGCTTGGTGTATTGCTTGCTGTATTGTATGGTGCGCCCATATCTTGGAATGCAGCAATATTTCCTGGTAATGTAACGATATTTCCTGCATTATCGGTCAATACATACGCTAAAGCATACTCAGCGGCTGGGCTTGGTGCAGCTCCATAAATAGCATTGTATGCCTCTAATGGAAATGCTAAGGCATTATTCGCAGTTACATCACCTTCGCAAATAGTATTATCAGGAATATCTGATACATTGGCTGTACAAGGAACTACACAATTTGGAGCGGTAAGCGTCACACTTGTATTGGTTGCACAACCATTAGCGTCAGTTATCGTAACGGTATAAGTTGTTCCGGCAGTTGTGGCTGAAAGTCCTGTTAAGTCATCTGAGTCATTGTCAGGTGTTTCAGCACCGTCATTTGACCAATCGTATGTATAAGGACTCGTTCCATCAGTTGCAGTAATGCTAATAGTTCCATCACTTTGCAAGGTAGCACCATTACAAGTTGGGTTGGCAGTTGCATCTACAGCAACAGTCAAAGCAGTAGGTTCTGATACCGTTGCAGAAGCAGTTGCACTACAACCATTGCCATCAGTAACAGTTACGTTGTAGGTAGCTGCTGTTAAACCACTAAGGTCTTCAGCATCTGCCGTAGCATCTGCGGGAGCTACACCATCATTGTCCCACTCATAAGTCAAAGTGGCAGCGCCTGTTGCTGTCAAATCAATAGCACCATCACTCAAACCATTACAACTTACATTGGTGATTCCATTTAAGGTACTAGCTGTTGGCAAGGCATTGATGTCTATACATGCTGATACCTTTTCTAAACACACTACTGCTGTATTGGTTTGTACCAAATTGTTACCTGTAGTAGCTGAATAGGCAGGAGTTCCTGTACTTGAGTCATAATTTACAGCATATAATACGCAGTTGTCGCCAGCGACAAAGGTATGCGCTAAGGTAGCCGAAGCTGTACCTGTAGTGGCATTTACATCTCCAATAGTTGCATTAGAGATAGTTTCAGCTACTACATCACCACATACTAATACAAAATCTACTTGATAAGGGCTTGTGGTATTCACACTACCAATAGCTATGTTAGCGGTAGTTGCTGCACCCGTTGGAGGGTTTGTAAGGACTGGCAAAGTACTTCCATCACAAACCTCATAGGTGGCAGCACAAGTACAAGCAGGAGTTGCTACAGTTACTGTACGTGTACAAGATCCCAAACCTGTAATTACTACATCAAACGAACCAGCAAGATCACCTTGCATAGCAGTATATGTTCCTGTTGCTGCGTCCCAATTAGCGGCGATTGCACCACCTGTTAGGTTAGTAGCTGCCCCAAATGTTTGACCTGCACAGGCAGGAACAACACTCACAGTACAAGCAGAAGTATTAATTGTTGGTGCTTGTACTGGTGGATGAACCGTTAAGGTATAAGTACCTAATAATAAGTAGGTATCATCTGTTCCGCCATCAACACCATCGGCACCATAACACTCTAAGTAAGCATATACTGTTTGTGTTTCAGCGGCACAAGTACTTGGGTTGCTATGAACACCATTTACTACTGTGCCATTAGGTGCAGTAACGGTAGTACCATCAACTAATTGTGAAGAGTATAATACAGTCATTCCTGTATTAATATCTAACAAGGCTGCGGCATTAGTCACATCGGCTGCAACAGCAGTTTGCCAATCTGTAATTTCGGTTGCTAATGCACCATCGCAAATTGTTGCGTTGCCATTAACTGCGGCAAAACTTGGGCAACTTGCCGGACAAGCAGGAGTTGTTAAGGTATAGGTCACCGGAGTACAATCAAATTCATTGGTAATGGTAATATCTATACTACCTGCTATATCGCCCGGTTGAGCTGTGTATACACCTGTGGTAGCATTGAAATTCGCTGCCGCTGCACCACCTGATATATTAGGGGTAGCAGCTACTGCC
>JAEUUX010000034.1 GCA_016787295.1 Chitinophagales bacterium | reverse complement strand
CAAATGGTGATTCATCTTTTTTGCTCACCCAAAAAAGAAGCAAAAAAGGGTGTTCTTTTTTCGAGTGGATTCGTCCGGCGTGCTGTGGTCTTTGCTTAATTTTGTGGTAGCAAGCAAAATCGTAGGCATTTTGTCTGTTTTTCCACATTAGCTACCACAAAATGTAGGCAATCGTTGAGGCAGTTTATCGTTTTTTGTCTGTTTAGCCGTCACTTTCATGCCTCAACGACCGACTACAGCACTATTTCGGGTGACGAAAATAGTGTAAGCAGATGTGCGTTTTTTGTGAGCGTAATTATTCGACTGTCAACATTTTACAAAATCCGAAGACTGTATTCAATTTAGTATAGCTATTAAAACCCAATTGATTTGAAATATCGGTCAACCAAATCTTTGTAATAAGGTTTGAGGGAAGGCGGCACGGTTTTGTAGAGGTCTGTTTGTGCCTGTTGTTTCTTTTGATATTCCAATATTTCGGGTGGTATTTTTTTAACGCGTTCGTAGGCGGTTTTGGACTCACGTTTATCGTCTTGGTCTTGTTCGCGTTCGGCTTGCTCTGCCTTCAACATTCTGTTAAGGATTTCCTGTTGTCGCTTGAGCATTTCGGCGCTAATTTGTTTATTGACCAATTCGGTTTCTGTTTTATCCATTTCTTTGGTAATGTCTTTCAGGTCGTCTGTTTTTTTGCCGTCTTTGTTGCGTTCTTGCTCCATTTTTTCGAGGGCTTGTCGCAGGGCTGCTTGTTTGGCTGCCATTTGTGCGGCTTCTTTGCTCATGCCGTCCTGTCCGCTTTTGCCATCTTTGCCGCCCGATTTTTTACCGTCTTTGGCTTGTTGTTGCATTTTGGCAATTTGGTCATTGAGTTGTTTTTGCATTTGGCTCATGCCTTTCATGCCCGGACTATTGCCCGGCTTTTGGCACATTTGGCTACCCGGCATTTGCATTGCCATTTGTTGTTGCATTTGTTGCATGGCTTCGCTCAACATCAAGGCGAGGTTGTTGGCACCTGTCATCACATATTGTTGATTAACCTGAAGGTCGCGCAATTTGCGGGCTTCGAAGTGGTCTAAGGCATCACCCATATTGCGTTTGACTTCGCCTAATTCTTTGGTGATAAACGACTCCAACTCAAATACGCGCTTGCTCAAGGCGGTCAAACTGTCTTCGATGATTTGCATATCGTCTTTCAGTTTGTATTGTTCTTTCATCAAGCGGATATATTCGGGTGTGTTGATGTCGGTGGCTTTCACTTGGTCGACGAGGTCTTCTTGATCCATGGAGAGGTCGACGAGGTTTTCGAGCAATTGTCGAATGGCTTTCATATCCATTTCTATTTGCTTTTGTTTCATCTCGCCAAACATTTTCTCCATTTTCTTTTTCATCTGTTTCATTTTTTGCGAGGCGCTTTGCTGTTTTTTGGACGCGCCTTTGGAGTCGCCTTTTTTCATTTCTTCTTGGCTTTGCTCCATATCTTGTTTAGCGTCTTGCTGTTCGTCTTGGGTTTCTTTGTTAAATTCGTCTTGTTTGCCCAATTCTTTGCCTTGTTTATCGATGTCTTTGAGGTCTTTTTTCAGGTCGTCGAACTGTTGCTGTATGTCTTTTTGTTTTTCTTGTTGTTGCTGCATGTTGCTACCTTCGGGTTGTTGCTCGGTTTCTTTAGCCAATTGTTCTTCTTGTTTGGCTAATTCTTCGAGGTTTTCCATGGTTTCTTGGATTTTTTGTTCATACTCCAATTGTTTGAACAATTGCATCATGCGTTCCATGTCCATTTTCATTTGCTCATTGTTCATCTCGAAATTTTCTAACTGATTCATCGCATCATCTTTGCGCATTTCCTCGAGCAGTTTTTCGAGTTTTTCCATGAGTTCTTTCATTTCGGGTGACATCAATTCGTCCAACATTTTTTCGAGTTGTTCTTGTTTGTTCTGAATTTCCTCGTTGACCTTTTTGTATTCTTCTTCTTGTTTTTGGTTTTGGTCGAATTGCTTTTTCATATCCTCGATTCGTTGTTCCAATTCTTTATGTTTGTTCAACAAATCTTGGATTTTGTTTTTGTCGTCCCAATTAAGGTCTTTTTTTTCGATAAGTTTTTCCTTAATTTCTTCGATTTCTTTCTGTATTTTTTCGGTGTCTTTGACAATTTTTTCCATGTTGTCCTTCATCTGCTCGTTGTTTTGGGCAGTTTGGGCTTTCATTTCTTGGACAGTTGGCATTTCGTAGCTAAACATTTGCGTTCGTGCCGATTTGCTGCCGTTCACGGCATCGTTGTCCCATACTTCGAAAAAATAACTTAGTCGGTCACCCGGACGTAATTGCAAAGGTGCAACGTCCCATGTGAAGGTGAACGAAGTGGCTTTTTTGCCTTTAGTAATCCCACCAACGGGCAATTTCAGGTAGTCGTTAGCATCGTCTTTGACATTTTTTCGCAAAGAGTCGCTTTTGGCGTTGCTCATTTTGTAGCGCATCACCAAGTTGTTAATGCCATAATCATCGGCAGCATCACCCAAAAAGTAGACGGTTTTGAGGTCGCCGCTGTCGCGTTTTTCTTCGGCGGTAATGGTCGGATATTGGTCGGGGATAACACTCACATTGTAGGTCATCGAGTCGGCTTGTTGCACACGGGCGTTAGACAGGAATATGGTATAACTCATGTCTTTTTTGAAGGTGGCGGAGGTGCTAAAAGTGCTGCCGTCGACGGCTTTGGTGTTCATTTTCGCTCCTTTTTCGCCAAACCGTATGGCTAAGTTATCGGTATGATTGGCTTGAAAATTCCACAATACACGTGTACCTTCTGGCACCACCATGTCGCCCGAATTTTTGAGGGTTTCATTTTTGCGTCCTGTATAGGCAGGATACTGCACAACGGCATCAAAACCCACGATGGAGGGTTTGGGAAATACCTTCACATGGTAGTCGGACGAACGTACCTCACCTGCTTCGAGGAAAAATGGCGTGTCTTTCATCAACTTATTGAAGGTATACGAAAACTCATTGGGCGCTACTTTTTTCAGTTTATACGGAAAATTGTTGATGTGGATAAAGGCTTCGTTGGGCAAAACATTACCTTCTATCTGAACATTAACCGTCAAATCGTCGTATTGGACTGCTTCTAACTTTTGGTTTTGGGGCAATATGAAACGGAAAGGAGCAGGTCGCTCAAACTCGCGGTCGTTGTTGAACAAACGAAACGAACTGTCACGAATGATATTGGGTGCGCCAATAAGCAAACCGATGAGCAAAGCCAAGGGAGGCAAAGCATATTTGAGATATTGCTTGTTTTTAGACAAATTAATGGCATTCACAAAAGGCACAAGTTTTATTTCGTCTGCCTTTTGGTTGATACTTGCCACAATAAGCGAGGCATCAGAAGGATTGGAGTCGGCTTGGTGTTTGAGTTGCAAAATGTTGAGCAATTTGTCTTGCACACCCACAAAGTGTTTGCCGATAATACCTGCTGCCTGTTCGTGCGAAATCACTTTTCCTAATCGGAACATCTGGAGCAAAGGAGCAATAATCCACACCACAGAAGTGACACCTGCCAATGCCAAAAAGCTATAGAAAAGCAATTTGCGGATGCTGGTCGAGAAGTAGAGAAAGTATTCGGTGAGGCTAATGACCAAAAAAGCGGCTAAGACCAAAGCAGTTGTGAACAACACCCCACGAATGAGTTTGTTGGTATAATACTTTCGGATAAAAGCGTCTAATTTGGTAATTAGGAGGTTGTAATTTTGGTTAATGTTTGACATGAAACAATTTTTTTGGTTGCTCAAAAGCGGGCTACAAAATATGCACAAGTAAGTAGATACACTTTTGCGCTGCAAAGTTACGGCATTGAAAGGGTTTTACCAAATGCCGTGGGTTAGAGAGAGTGTTAAAAAATGTAAAAATCTCCATTAAGCCCCTTTTTTTTCATTGTAGCTCAATGGCTTATGGTATAAATGCTTAATTTTTGTTGTAGAATTGTGTTATACTATAGTAACGGGCGATACAAACAACCGTTGAAATGCTCGGGGTATTGCCCTAATGCGTTTTTGGTCATAATCATAAAAAACAAGGTGGGTTTTGGCGCGGGCTACCTCTTGTTGTGTTTTTTTGCTCACAAAACTATAGTATAGGTCATAGCTAACACGCATAAACTCGGCGGCGGCAATGCTCACCAACAAGGTGTCGCCATAAAAAACTTCGGCTTTGAACTGTATGGCGGCATCTGCCATAATGGTCGAAACGCCCTCAATATTGCTTTCTTCATAGCCATAGTGTAGATAGAATTGGGCGCGGGCTTCGTGTATGATACCCAGCAAAGCATCGTTGGCAAGGTGTCCGCCATAGTTGATGTCGGTGATTCGGACAGGAATCTCGGTATTAAAATGTACTACCGAAGGTAAATCTATGTGTATTCGAGCCATACATTTGTGGGTTGTGGTACTGCATGATTAGCGCTGAAAATCGGTAAAGTTGACATTTTTGGGAGCATCGTCATCGTCGTCTGCCTCTTCCCATTCATCAAACTCATCTTCATCATCGTCATCGAACTCATCATCAGAGTTTTCGAGATACAATAGAGTGTTGTCATCTAATTCTTGCCACATATCGCCTTTATTTGCCGAAGCAACAAAATGGTAATTGTCGGCACCTACATTTTTTTCGAGGGTAGCAATAACTTTAGCTGTATTATCATGAGGTCCTTCGAAATAGAACGGTTTTCCGTCCTTACCAAAAGTGATTTCAATATACGCTATTTCGTCAGCAGGGTCTAAGATATATTGATTATCCTCAAAGTCACTTTTTTTAGGAGGTTGGAAACCTATGTCTTCTGCATACTCCAATGCTCCCCAAATGATGTTTTGCGCCAAATCGGAGTCAATTTCCGTCTTTTCCAGATTTGCATACGATCGTTCGATATAGTCGTATGCCATTTCTTCGTCTGCTCCAATAATAACATTTGAGTCTTTGACACCCAAACAAAAAACATCCACCATAAAACTACCAAGTATATACTTTTCGCTGGGCATTTTGCGCAACATTAGAATAACAGCCATGCCCATCGATTCCCAATTTATATTGATGAAGCATTGGTGCCAAGGATATTTGTGGGCATTGATTTGCAGAAATTTAGCTTTGGATAATTTAGCGGGTTTGTTGGATTTCGTTTTTTTTCTGTTTTTACTTTTTGCCATTGTTGTATAAATTTGGGGCAAAGGTAGTGTTTTTTAAGCAATTTTTCTTGATTTAGGTGCGCTGTTGTTATTTTATTGTTTATCGTTGTTTTGGGAGGGCTGTAATGGTAAAAATTAATGGCTACTTTAACACATCGTTATCCTAATGAAGAAGCTAAAGACCATACATCGGATGTTTTAAAAACATCCGATGTATATGTTCAACACACTCCTGTGACAAAATAAAAAACGTGGGACTTTCCTACAAGAAAGTAAGCATGTTTTTTGTATACTCACTAAAATAGATTGTTCTTTTAGTAGTTCTTCATTTTTACTACTGTCAGGTGTTTGTTTATCCGTAGAGTAGGGTTTAAACGCTACTCGACAAGATTTAAAGTGAAAGACTATTTAGAGAACAACATGCAACACAGCTCTACCGCACAATACTAACTTTTCCTTGCTGTAGAATTTGATTTTGAGGGTTAACAAACTGATACAAATAAACACCCGAAGGCAAATGCTCAACAGAAACAACGGATTGATTATGGGAGATAAGGGACAAAACCCGCGTACCCATCACATCATACAATACAAAGGTAGCGCTTTTCTCCAAGCCATTGTTTTCTACTACTAAATAGTCCTGCGCAGGATTAGGATAGACCTTACACCAAGCCCCCCGCACTGCCTCCCAAGGCGGAATAGGTGACTGAGCAAGCCCCACAGGAAAACAGCCCTCCGATTCCACACAACCATACTTATCCGTATGCACCACCCAACCCCAATAACCCGCAATAGGAGAAGCTAACACTTGATCCATGATTTCTCCCACCATTACTAAACTACTATCGGGCAACATCACCATGGCTTGGAAAAGGTGTGCCGCCGCATCTCCTACACCTGAATTACTCGACATCCATTCTACCAAACGATCATAAGACTTTGCTTCAAGGCTATCACCAGTAGCAGAAAATTTAACTAACCACCCCAATTCCCGCAAAGTATCCTCCGTAGCATTTATATAACTACGCATACTTCCACACACCCAAATACTGCCATCTGCCATTTCCACAGAACGCGAGAAATAACCCATATTATTCCCCATAGTGGTGTGTTCCCATACCAATTCATAATTACTATCCAACTTGCCGATGTATTGTCTATCACGGAATACTGAATAACTATTGCTTTGTTCGATGAATATTTCTTTGCCGCTAATCACAATGCCACCATCACGGCTAAGGGTGAGTTTAGCTGCCATAACATATCTATCGGGGGCAGAAGATAGGTATTGGTGCAAGATATTGCCAAGGCTGTCGGCTTCAAATATCCATGTTCTAGCTCTACAGCTATCACTCGGCGGATAATAAACAGAACAAGGACCAAAGACAAAGGCACTTATCAAAAAATGTCCATTGGGTAGTAAATATAAATCGGACGGTACTTTATAGGTGCAATAAGGGTCGGGAGAAGGAAATACCCATCGTTTA